>JBJHDG010000251.1:0-3908 GCA_050486425.1 Pseudomonadales bacterium
AGACAGGATCTGCACTGGTCTCACCACGTTTGCGGGCGATGGGCAGGATGCCCATGATGCGGGTGGCAAACCAGGCCATGGGTTTGTTGCGCAGGAAATAGTCCACCGCGGCCGCGGGGCGCACCTGGGATAACAGGCGCTGGGGCAGCAGGGTCATCAGCACCAGGGTATCCAGGTGACTGTTGTGATTGGCGGCGATAATGGCCGGCCCCTGCTGTGGCAGATGCTGTCGGCCGCGTACATGCAGCCCCAGCAGCACCAGAATCACTGGCCGCACCACCAGCATGAAGAAGCACCAGCGCAGTAACTGTTCGATGGCGGTTTGCACTTTTTTCATCATCTGCAGTTAGCGCAAGACTCAGTAGTGCCAGTAGTAGAGAAAGTGAAAAAACAGGGGCGCGGTGTAGATCAGGCTGTCCACTCGATCCATCATGCCGCCGTGACCTGGAATCAGGTCGCTGCTGTCTTTTACGCCCAGGTCGCGCTTCAGAGCGGAAATGGTGACATCACCGATAAATCCTGCCACACCCAGCAGCAATCCCGCCGCCAATGCTTGCCAGGTATCCAGCGGCGTCAACCAGGGTGCCAGCAGCCAGGCCAGCAGTACTGTGGTAACTACACCGCCCAACAGTCCTTCTGTGGTCGTGCCGGGGCTGATGCTGGGCAACACCTTGTGTTTGCCCAGCAGCTTGCCGCAGCAGTATTGGGCCACATCATTGAACTGGGTCAGAAACAACAGATACAGCACCAGCCCGGCGCCGCCGGCCACGGGATTGCCTTCAGCAGGCAGCACCAGCAGATAGGCCACATGGCTGAGGCTGAACACCATGGCCATGATGCCCCAATGAATGGTGCCGGCTGCACGCAGGAAGTATTTGGTTTCCCCGGCCAGCACCAGGCGCATGGGAATGAAGAGAAATGCGTATACGGGAATCAGAATGATAAACATGCCATACCAGGCATAACCGATAAGCACATACTGCAGCGGTATGCACAAATAGGCCCAGAAGATGACCCGGCGATCCACCTGTCGGGTGGGAATCAGGGAGAAATATTCCTTCAGCGCCAGAAAGGAAATGAACGCAAACAATACCAAAGCAGCGGTTTGTGAAATCAGGATGGCCAGGCTGACGATAATTACCATCAGCCACCAGGAGCGGATACGCAGTGCCAATTCCTGATGCGCAGCGGGCGCCATGCGTGTGCGCAGCAACAGGCTGACAACACTGGCAAGCAGCAGCAGCGCAAAAACCCCGGCCAATGCCAGTAGCACATTGGTGGGGACGTCGAGCCAGCTGAGCAGTTGCCCGCCATAAGCCTGGATGCTGGTGACCATAAACGATGGCCTTAAGTGATGGTGTGGCGCAGCGCAGCGCGCAGGCGGTTGTAGCAGGTCCAGAGCAGAAGCAGCAGTATCAGGGACAGCAGTACATCCAACCAGCGTCCGGTGCTGCCGCCCAGACCCAGCCAAAGACCCAGGGCGCCAAACACCAAAGCGCGATCACTTTTGCCCATGGGGCCCTGATACTGCCGGGCGGCGCCTATCATCACAGCCAGTACACCGGCCAGTTCGCTGATAACCGTCAGTAGGGTGATCAGTACAATAAGAGGGGCAGCAACACCAGCAACCAAGGCCAGCGGCAGATACAGGGCACAATCGGAAACCACATCGCCCATTTCGTTGAGCAGCGCCCCCAGGCGGGACTGCATCTGATGTTCCCGTGCCAGCATGCCGTCGATGGCATTCAGCGCCATCCGCAGCAACAGAAAGCCGGGCAGGAGCAGCAGCGGCCAATGCGCCTGGGGCCAGCGTGCAATACAGAGCCCCACCAGCATAGACAAGCCCGCCGCCAGCAGGGTAACAGCATTGGCGCTGACGCCCAGCGTCGCCAATAGCTTGACCACTGGCCGCAGCAGGGCTTGGAAGCCAGGTTTGAGCTGATAAACGCTGAGCACAGAATCAGTGCCTGATCCAGAAGGCGTCGGAGACCAGACAGGCGCCACCCGAGCGCTGCAGAATGGGGCGGATACCCTCAATAATGGTTTCTGCCATCTGCGCATCACAGGCGATCAGCACACAGCAATTGTTGAAAACCCCGGTCAGCTCATCACCGCGACGTCGACCCCGATCACCCGCGCCGGTGACATTGTGAAAAATGGTATAGCCGGGGGCATTCACGTCGGTCAGCAGATCAACCACCCGACGCAACAAGGGTTCATCAATAATGATTTCCACGCGTTTGCAGGCTTTCATGCTGGACTCATAACCATTGTATAAGCTGATGATACAGGGGAATGCCGATCACCAGATTGAACGGGAAGGTGATGGCCAGCGACATGGGTACATACAAACTGGGGTTGGCTTCCGGTAGCGCCAGGCGCAGTGCGGCCGGCACGGCGATATAAGAGGCACTGGCGGCCAAGACGGCAAACATCAGCGCATCGCCTTCGTCCAAACCCAGCAGCCAGGCGGTGGCCATGCCCAGGCCGGCACAGAGCAGCGGAAACCCCAGCGCAAAACCCACCAGCACACCGCCGCTGCGCCGCAAGTCATCCAGGCGGCGTGCCGCCAGGATGCCCATATCCAGCAGGAACAAGCACAGCATGCCGGTGAAAATCTCACTGGTGAAGGGCGCCACACTGGTCATGCCCTCACTGCCGGAAATCCAGCCAATCAGCAAGCTGCCCAGAATCAGGAACACCGAGCCATTCAGGAAGGCATCCCGCAGCAGTTCTTGCCAATGCACGCCGCTTGCGGTGCTGGTAGTCGAGCCGGCAGCCGTGCTGCCAACCATCTCGGTACGTCCATAGAGATTGAAGAGCAGGATGCCAATGATAATGGCCGGTGATTCCATCAGGGCCAGCGCGGCCACCAGATGGCCGCTCCAGGCGACGCCCAGCAGATCCAGATAGGCAGTGGTGCTGATAAAGGTAACGGCACTGACCGAGCCATAGGTGGCGGCAATGCCTGCCGCGTCTGCGGCGCCGAGACGTCGGCGCAGCAGCAGAAAAGCCAACACCGGAATCAGGCAGGCGAGGCCAACAGCCGCGGCCAGGCTCAGCAGCAGCTGCAAACTGAGGTCGGCATCGGCCAGCGCCACACCGCCTTTAAAGCCAATGGCCAGCAGCAGGTACAGCGACAGGAAACGGGCGATGCTTTGTGGAATCTGCAGATCAGAGCGCAGCAGAGCGGCGGCAGCACCGAGAAAGAAAAACAGTACGGGCGGGGCTTTCAGATTGGTGAGAAACAGGCCGGCGTCCATACTGTTGTTCCTGAACCCTATCCCTGGTGATTAACCTTGTCGGCTTTGGTCAGTACCTTGGCTTCCAGGCTGGCCCGATAAGTCGCCAGGCGCTGGTAGAGGGCCGCATCCTGGGTGGCCAGAATCTGTGCTGCCAGCAGACCTGCATTGGTGGCGTTGTCGATGGCCACGGTGGCCACGGGAATGCCGGCAGGCATTTGCGCAATAGACAGCAGCGCATCCTGTCCCGCCATGGCGGTTGCGTTCACCGGTACGCCGATGACCGGCAGCAAACACAGGGATGCCACCATGCCCGGCAGGTGCGCGGCACCACCGGCACCGGCAATGATCACGCGCAAACCCCGGGCATGGGCGCTTTGGGCATAGTCGAACATCTGCTTGGGTGTGCGATGGGCGGACACAATGCGCAGCTCAAAGGGCACTTTCAGTTCGCTCAAAATATCGGCGGCGGCCTGCATCACGCGCAGATCGGAATCACTGCCCATGATGATGCCGACCTGGGGTGTTTCAGCCATCCCTTGTTGCTCCTTGATCAGTTGCTCCTTGATCAGCTGCACCTGATACCTGCACCAGGTTACGCGCTTGTCGGGCCTTGGCCAGGGCTTGCTCAGGATCTGCCGCCAGCGCTGTGATATGACCCATCTT
>JBJHDG010000252.1:0-3883 GCA_050486425.1 Pseudomonadales bacterium
CACCGGCACGTTTTCCATTCTTGCGCCTGACCCGCACCATGGCCGCTGATCAGGTATTTACCGTGGAGCCAGGTTTGTATTTTATTCCGCTGCTGCTAAATCCTCTGCGGCAACAAGCAGCCGGCAAGGCCATGAACTGGCCCTTGATCGACGCTTTACTGCCCTTTGGCGGCATCCGCATTGAAGACAACGTGCGGGTAACGGCGACAGGCACGGAAAACTTTACCCGCGACGCCCTGGCAGCAGTGACCGCCTGATGTCCGCAACCCTGCAGCTTACACGCCTGTTCAGCGCGCCCAACCTGAATGGCAGCCTGCCCACAGCACCTGCATTTCGGCCGGGCAGCCACCAGATCAGCTACCTCGCCAGTGATGAACGCGATTTACATAGCCTGCATCTGTATTTGGTTGATCCCACAACAGGCCAACGTCAATTGCTGCTGGCTGCAGATCGTCTGGCCAGCAACAGTGCCAACATGAGCGCTGCGGAACGCGCGGAACGGGAGCGCCGACGTTTTTTTGCCAGCGGCATCACGCACCATAGCTGGCACCCTGATGGCAATCGCCTGCTGTTGGTTGCCGACGGTGCCCTGTATCTGTTGCAACCGGACAGCGGCGGATTGCTGGCCGTTACGCCGGCCGGCACCCGGCAGACGGACGCCCGCTTTTCCCCCACTGGGCGATATCTGGCCTACGTGCGCGCCGGTGATCTCTACCTGTACCAGCCGGCCGACAACAGCACCAGGCGCCTCACCACGGATGCCAGCGAAACCCTCAGCTATGGCATTGCGGATTTCATCGCCCAGGAGGAGATGCATCAGTTTCAGGGCTACTGGTTCAGTCCGGATGAGCGCTATCTGGCCTATCTGCAGGTTGATACCAGCACCATTCCCTTGACCCACAGATTTGAATTCAATGCCGATCAGTTGCAGCTGTTTCCCCAGCGGTATCCCTACACCGGCGGCCCTAATGCCAACGTCAACTTGCTGCTGCTGGACCTGACCAGTGGCGAATGCCGATCTGTACCTTGGCAACTGCAACCGGACGGTTATCTGGCCCGGGTGGACATCAGTGCCGATGCGCTCTGGCTACAAGTACAGAGCCGCAACCAACAGCAGCTCTGGCTGCGTCAATTTTCCTTGCAGGACTTAAGCTGCAACAACCTGCTGCAGGAATCGCATCACAGCTGGTTGAACCTGCACGATAACTTGCGGGTGCTGTCGGATAACCAGCGCTTTCTCTGGTCGACGGAAGCTGCCGGCAACCGCCAACTGCAGCTACACAATCCTGGCCAGCCACCCTTGGTGTTGACCCCACCCAACAGCCGGGTGGGGCGGGTGCTGTATGCGGATGATAAGCGCGCGCTGTTTCTGGGCTGGTTGGATACGCCGCTGGAGCAGCACCTGTATGCAGTCGAGTACGCAGCACCAACAGAGCTGCAACAGCTCACCCCCACGCCGGGCTGGCACGAAGTCAGTACGAACAGCAGCGGCACTGCCTTTATTTCCAGGTTCAGCAGCCTGACGCAGCCACCCACCCTGCTCCATGGCGCCATGCAACCATCCGACTGGCGCGCTTTGGATGACAACCAAATGGGAGAAACGCATCCGTATTTTCCTTATCTGGCCTCCCATGCACCGGCCACCATGGGCGAGATTCCGGCCGCCGATGGTCAGCCCCTGTATTATCGACTCACGAAACCTGCCGACTTCGATCCACAGCGGCGTTACCCGGTACTGGTGCATGTCTATGGCGGCCCTGGTGTGCAGCGGGTCCGCAATGATTGGCAGCCGCTGCCACTGCAGTTTTTTGCCCGCCAGGGATTTGTGATCTTCGAGCTGGATAACCGGGGTAGCGGATATCGTGCCAAGCGCTTTGAAGATCCCATCTACCGCCGCCTGGGTCAGGTCGAGGTAGCGGATCAACTGGCAGGCGTGCGCTTTTTGCAGCAGTTTGCCTGGGTGGATGCCGAGCGCATTGGCATCTATGGTCACAGCTATGGCGGCTACATGGCGCTGATGTGTTTGTGCCTGGCGCCGGCGGTGTTTCGTGCTGGCATTGCAGTAGCGCCAGTTACTGATTGGCGTTTGTACGATACGCACTACACCGAACGTTTCCTGGAGACGCCCGCCATTAATCCCCAGGGCTACGCGGACAGCGCTGTGATCAGCCACCTGCACCAGTTGCAGGGCAAGTTACTGCTCATCCATGGCATGGCCGATGACAATGTGCTGTTCACACACAGCACATTGCTGATTAAAGCCTTACAGGATGCCGGCAAACCCTTTGAGCTGATGGCTTATCCCGGCGCCAAGCATGCATTGCAGGAGCGCACTGTGGCGCTGCACAGATATCAGCTAATGCTGGATTTTCTGCAACGGCAGTTGCAATAGCACGAACATATAGCCTGAGATCAGCTGCGGCAAGCGCGCGCAAAGAGACGAAAAAAATTCTCACTGGTCGCGGCAAGCAACACCTCTGGTGCTTCACCGCGCAATTGTGCCAAGTATGCGGCCGTATGCACCACGTAGGCGGGCTCGTTGGGCTTGCCGCGTTTGGGTACGGGTGCCAGCCAGGGGCTGTCCGTTTCTACCAGCAATCGCTCCAGCGGCACCTGGCGTGCCACTTCCCGCACATTGTCCGCATTGCGAAAGGTGACGATGCCAGAGATGGAAATATACCAACCCAGATCCAGTGCCGCTTTCGCCAACGCCCAGGACTCGGTAAAACAGTGCAGCACACCGCATACATCCGGGTGCGCCCGCAGTATGGCAGCGGTATCAGCCTCGGCCGCGCGGGTGTGCACCACCACCGGCAAGTCAGCTGTCTTGGCCATGGCCAGTTGTGCGGCAAAGGCCTGCTGCTGCCAAGTGCTATCGCCCGGCGCGCCCTGCTGCAACTGATAGTAGTCGAGCCCGGTTTCGCCCACGGCCACCACCCCGGGCTGGTGCAAGGCCGCGGCAATCCAGTCCAGCGCCTGGGGTGTGATCGGCGCACTGACACTCTCTGGATGCAACCCTACACTGGCCCAAACATCCGCTTCCGTAGCTGCCAGCTGTAATACATCCGGCAGGCCGGCCTGATCAACGCCAATACAAAGAAAACCGCTGACACCAGCAGCTCTGGCTGCGCTCAGTGCTTGTGCGGGATCCGGTAGATAATTGAGATGGCAATGGGAATCTATCAGCACCTGACGGGCTTACATGGTATGGGTATTTCGGTCAGACTGCAGCGCGCCCGCCAGGTAAGTTTCGATCTTGGCACGGGCCACATCGTCCTGGTCGTTGAACTGCACACCAATGCCAGCAGCACGATTACCCTGCGCACCTTTGGGGGTGAGCCAGATGACTTTGCCGGCCACGGGAATCTTTTCCACTTCATCCATCAGATTGAGCAGCATGAAGACTTCATCGCCCAGGGCATAATCTTTCTTGGTGGGAATAAACAGGCCACCATTTTTAACAAACGGCATGTAGGCCGCATATAGCACTGCTTTGTCCTTGATCGACAAGGAAAGAATGCCGTTCCTGCTGCCGCGTCTTTCTGCCATGAAACTGGTGTCCGTGCTGTCTATTGTTGCGGATGCTGCCCGGCCATCATAGTCAATTCAGACCAGCGGGCCAATCCAGCCTTCTCACTCTAGCGCAGCAGCGCCAGCCTACCAGGGTGCTGCTTCACAGAATGCCAACCTTTTTATTCCGGTTTATTCCAAGCGGGCCGCGGCTGCCTGACCCAGGCTGCGCCAGTGTCGCAGCAGGTCGCCAAGCAGCAGCTGCGGATTGGGGTTGGCCGTACTCTGAGCAAAGCGCTGAGCCTGGGCCAGGCGCTGCGCAAAGGCCAACAGGGCCGTCGGCTGCACCCCGGCCAGTGGCGCCAGTCTGGGT
>JBJHDG010000253.1:0-3875 GCA_050486425.1 Pseudomonadales bacterium
TGCCGGCGCCCATCTTTACGCCTTCGACCAAGGCGGCCAGTGGCCATGATGAGAACATCAGCTTCGATGCCG
The DNA here is from genome assembly GCA_050486425.1 of Pseudomonadales bacterium. Lineage (GTDB taxonomy): Bacteria > Pseudomonadota > Gammaproteobacteria > Pseudomonadales > Azotimanducaceae > SKXG01. The sequence goes on from JBJHDG010000253.1 coordinate 73, forward strand.
GTGCCGATGTGGTGGGTGTGGACCTGATGCGTTGGCTGCAGGAGACCACCCTGACGCTGTACCAGGCCGCGCGGGATTATGCCGGCGCCCGGGGCATTATCCTGGCGGATACCAAGTTCGAATTCGGCCAGCGCCTGGATGCGGCGCAGCCACTCCTGATTGATGAAATCTTCACTCCGGACAGCTCCAGATTCTGGCCGGCGGATCAGTGGCAACCAGGTCGGGAGCAGCCCAGTTTCGACAAACAGTATGTGCGCGACTATCTGGAATCCCTGGTGGCGGCTGGCAAGTGGCAGAAAGCCCCACCTGGCCCGGTGCTGCCAGCGCAGGTGGTCACAGATACCCTGGCGCGCTATCTGGAAGCCTACCGCCGCCTGACCGGCGAGTCGCTGGACCTGACGCGCTTTTAATCCAGGGCCGGTCGGCCCCTCGTTGCCAGGCGCAGCGTCGTTTTCACGCCCTGTTGGTTTATAGTCCGGGCACAGAATTTCATTCCTGAGGGGGAGCTCATGTCAGAACTGGTGATCATTGAACGTCGCGGCGCGGTAGCCCATGTGCAGCTGAACCGGCCGGAGAAATACAACGCCCTGAGTCCGGCCATGTTTGATGCCATCATCGCCGCCGGTGAATCCCTGGCCCAGGCCAAAGACGTGCGCGCGGTGGTGCTCTCCGGCAATGGCCGCGGTTTTTGCGCGGGCCTGGATTTCCAGAGTTTTCAGGGCATGGCTGAGCGCGGGGCCAATGCGGAAGTGGCCACCCTGGCGGGTAGCCCTGCCGCCCAGGGCGCGGATCCGGCCAATCGGGCCCAGAAGCCGGGGTTGGTGTGGAAGCGCCTGCCGGTGCCCGTGATCGCCGCCATTCATGGGGTGGCCTTCGGCGGTGGCTTGCAGATCGCTCTGGGGGCGGATATCCGGATTGCGGCGCCGGATGCCCGCTTCTCGGTCATGGAGATCAAATGGGGGCTGGTGCCGGATATGTCTCTGACTCAGACCATCCGGGATCTGCTGCCCCTGGATAAGGTCAAGGAGCTCACCTTTACCGGGCGTATCCTGGAGGGCGAGGAAGCCCTGGCCCTGGGCCTGGTAACCCGGGTGACGGCGGATCCACTGGCGGCAGCCCTGGCCCTGGCCGAGGAGATCGCTGGCAAGTCGCCGGACGCCATCCGGGCCGGCAAGCAGCTGCTGGAAACGGCCTGGCATGCTGATCCGGCCACGGGCCTGCAGCTGGAGGCCCGCCTGCAGACCAGTCTTATGGGCGCCCCCAACCAGAAGGAGGCGGTGGCGGCCAATTTCGAGAACCGGGCCCCCAACTTCCAGGATCCGGCCTGAGCCCTTACCGCAGCGGCGCCGAAAACCTGTACAATCCGCCGCCACAAATTCACTCATAGGCAAGAGGTAGCAGCATGACCATTAGTTTCGAAGGCAAAGTCGCCATTGTCACCGGTGCCGGTGGTGGGTTGGGCCGGGCCCACGCCCTGGAGCTGGCACGCCGTGGCGCCAAGGTGGTGGTGAACGACCTGGGTGGCTCCGTGGACGGCTCCGGCGGGTCTTCCGAAGCTGCGCTGAAGGTAGTGGCAGAGATCAAGGCCGCTGGTGGCGAAGCCATCGCCAATGGCGGTTCTGTATCCGATGAGAAAGGCGCCAAGAGCATCGTTGCCGATGCCATGAACACCTGGGGTCGGGTGGATGTGCTGGTGAACAATGCCGGCATCCTGCGCGATAAGAGCTTCGCCAAAATGACCATGGATGACTTCCGCATCGTGGTGGATGTGCATCTGCTGGGCAGCGCGCTGGTGACCAAGGAAGTCTGGCCCATCATGCGCGACCAGAACTATGGCCGGATCGTGATGACCACCTCCACCAGTGGCCTGTTCGGCAACTTCGGTCAAACCAACTATGGCGCTGCCAAACTGGGTCTGGTGGGTTTCATGAACACCCTGGCCCTGGAAGGCGCCAAGTACAATGTGTTCACCAACTCCATCGCACCTGTGGCCGCCACCCGCATGACGGAAAACCTGATGCCGGAACAGGCCCTGAAGGGTCTGGGACCAGAGCTGGTGACCCCGGCGGTGGTGTTCCTGTGCAGTGACGAGGCCCCGAACGGCTGCATCATGCAGGCTGCCGGCGGTCGCTTCTTTGTTGCCGCTATTGTGGAGAACCAGGGCTTGGCCCTGGGTGAGAAGGCCACCGCTGATGACGTGGCGGCCAACTTCGAGAAGATTGCAGACCTGTCTGCTGCCAAGCCCCGTCGCAGCCCGACGGCGCGCGGCTAGCGCCGGCCAGGCCATGCCTGGCTGACAGGCTGGAGAAAAACGCCCGCACTGCGGGCGTTTTTTTGTCAGGCCCCCAGATACGCCTGCAGGCGAAACAGGCTCAGCCAATACAGGACATCTCATGCAACTTGGTAGCGCACAACTGGGTATTGATATTGGGAGCGTCAAAGGCTTTCTGGATCCCGCCGAAGGCGCCCGCCTGTATGAGGCGGCGGCGTCAGTGGCGCATCTGGGACCCGTGCTGGAGATCGGCAGTTATTGTGGCAAGTCCACCATCTATCTGGGCGCTGCCTGCAAGCAGGCGGGCAGCCTGCTGTTTGCTTTGGATCATCATCGCGGCTCAGAAGAGAACCAACCCGGTGAGCAATACCATGATCCGGCGTTGTTCGATGCGGATGCCGGGCGCATGGACAGTTTTCCATCCTTCAGGCGCAACCTGGCCCGGGCCGGGCTCGAGTCTGTGGTGGTGCCCATGGTTGCGACTTCGGCCATGGTGGCGCGATTCTGGCAAACGCCGCTGGCCATGGTGTTTATCGATGGTGGCCACAGTATGGCGGCGGCGCTGCTGGACTATCAGCGCTGGGCACCCAGAGTAATGCCGGGTGGTCTGCTGGCCATCCATGACATCTTTCCGGATCCGGCCGATGGTGGGCGCCCGCCCTATGAGATCTATCAGCTGGCCATTGCCTCGGGATTATTCGAGGTGCTGCCCATGACGAAAACCCTGGGCCTGCTGCGCCGGATCTAGCGGCGCTGGAGCTAGAGATCGAAGCTGCAGCTGGCGCGGAACAGTTTCCAGGCCGGAGTGCGCTGGGCCAGGGCATCAGCCGCCAGCAGAGTAGCGGCGGCGGTCCAGGTGGTTCGCTCCAGGGGCCAGAGTTCCGGGTTATCGAATACGTAACCGGTCCACCAGGACCCATCCTCATTGCGCAGCGGGTGCAGCCAGTTGAACAGTGCCGTGGCCTGGGCGGTTTGGCCGGCTGCCAGCAGGGCCATGGTGAGCTCTGAGGATTCCGCCACAGTCACCCAAGGCTGGTCATTCACGCAGCGGCAACCCAAGCCCGGCTGCACAAACTCCTGCCAGCGGTGCTGCAGGCGTTGCTGTGCCTGGCAGGGCTCCAACACACCGGCCAGGATGGGATAGAACCAGTCCATGGAGAAACGCGCCTTGCTTTCCCAGGTGCGGTCAAAACGGTGCGGTTTATGGCGCAGGGCATCACCCAGGCGCGCGCGCATGTGCGCCAGATCCTGCCAGGGCGCGTCCAGGGTGCGGGCAATATGCACCGCACATTCCAGGCTTTTGTAGATGGAACTGCAGCCGGTCACCAAGGCATCGGCGCCCTGGTTATCCGGCAGCCCGGTGGCCCAATTGATGTCCCCGTCGGGTTGTTGTTGGCTGGCAACAAAGGCCATGGCGTTATAGACCACAGGCCAGTAGTGGCGCAGAAAATCCTCATCTTGATAGATCAGGTAGTGATGCCAGATGCCGGTGGCAATGTAGGCCACCAGATTGGTTTCCACATGCGGTGGC
>JBJHDG010000254.1:0-3811 GCA_050486425.1 Pseudomonadales bacterium
GGGTGCGCGGCCCCAGGCTGGCGGGATCCGGCAGCAGGGCTTTGAGAAATTGCAGCGGGATGATATCCACGCCCTGAAAGCGCACGGGCTCGATGCCGGTCATGCCGACATTACCCAGCACCTCCAGGTGTTTCAGGTAGTTGGCGGAAAAGCTCATCCAGAACTGGGCTTTGCGCAGGGTGGGAAAGTGCTTCACCAGAGATTCCAGTTCTTCATGGTACATGCGATAGATATCGTAGGTACCCACGCCATCCGGGCAGGTGAACTGCTGGGCGTGGCTCATGGCCGGAGTTTCCACAAAGGCGCCATTTTCCCAGTGCCGGCAGGGCGCGGTGACTTCGCGGATATTGATCTCCGGATTGAAATTGGTGGCAAAGGCATAGCCATGGTTGCCGCCGTTCACATCGATGATATCCAGCTCGTGAATCTCATCGAAATAATGTTTGGCGGCATAGGCGGTAAAGACATTGGTGGCACCGGGATCAAAGCCGCTGCCCAGCAGTGCCATGCGTCCGGCCTGGGTGAATTTGTCCTGGTAGGCCCACTGCCATTTGTATTCGAATTTGGCGGTGTCCTTGGGTTCGTAGTTGGCGGTGTCCAGGTAGTCCACGCCATAGGCCAGGCAGGCATCCATGATGGACAGATCCTGGTAGGGCAGGGCCACATTGATCACCAGATCCGGCCGTTCCTTGTTGAACAGTGCCAGCAGTTGAGCCTGATCGTCCGCATCCACCGCGGCCGTGGCGATGGGCCGGGGCAGCTGGGCGGCAATGGCGTCGCACTTGGCTTTGGTGCGGCTGGCCAGCACGATCTCGGTAAATACTTCCGGCACCTGGGCACACTTGTGTGCTACCACACCGCCCACACCACCGGCACCAATAATGATCACTTTCGCCACTGTGAATCCTCTTTGAAAAACGCGTGTGTGCTTAACGTTCGAAATAGGTATAGCCGCGCAGGCTGGCGGAGAACGCCTCCAGCATCTGCTGGCGCATGGCCACGGAGATGCGTCCGGAACGCACCGCCTGCTCGGCACTGTTGCGGAAACGCTCCAGCATCAGTTGTGGATTGTATTCCACGTAACTGAGCACATCCGCAATGCAGTCACCATAAAACTCTTTGATGAAATCAAAACTACCATCCTCGTTTACCCGCACGCTTACCACATTGGTGTCACCAAACAGGTTGTGCAGGTCGCCCAGGGTTTCCTGGTAGGCGCCTACCAGGAACACCGCCAGATGGTATTCCTCACCGTTGCGCATGGGATGCAGCGGCAAGGTGTTGAGTGCGCCATTAGGGTTGGCGAAGTGATCGATCTTGCCGTCGCAGTCGCAGGTCAGGTCCGCCAGAATGGCCTGACGAATGGGTTTTTCACCCAAACGCTCGATGGGCATGATGGGGAACAGCTGGTCGATGGCCCAGATATCCGGCAGCGACTGGAACACGCTGAAGTTGCCGTAATAAATGTCACACAGCAGTTCCGGCAGCGCTTCCAGCTCCGGTGATACCCGGCGCGCCAGCGGCAGCAGGGTGGCAATGCGGTGCAGGGTGGCGCGGTAATAGGAATCGGCAAGGGCGCGATCCCGCAGGCTGAGCTGACCATGGCGAAACAGCTCATAGACTTCGTCCCGGTAGAACAGGGCGTCGTTGAAACTCTCCTGCAGGTTGTTGGGATTCACATTGCCCAGCACCACGGCCATGTTCTCGATAAGCTCAGGCGCATCCTCAGGCACACTGGCCGGCAGATGGGTGGACTCCGGCGTGCGCACATCCAGAATGTTGAACAGCAGCAGCGAGGAATAGGCCACGGTGGCGCGGCCGGATTCGGTGATCAGCACCGGGTGGGCGATCTCCGCCGGATCCAGGGTTTCGATCACCGTTTCCACGATGTCCACGCAGTACTCATCCAGGCGGTAGTTCATGCTGTGGGTGCTGTTGGATCTGGTGCCGTCGTAGTCCACCCCCAAACCACCACCCAGATCCAGATAGCCCATGGGCGCACCTTCTTCCACCAGGCTGGTGTAATAGCGGCAGGCTTCCAGCACACCCATGCGGATGTTGCGGATATTGGGAATCTGGGAACCCAGGTGGGTATGCAGCAGTTGCAGACAGTCCAGCATGCCTTCCGCCCGCAGCAGATCCACGATTTCAATCAGCTGGGAGGCGGTCAGGCCGAAGATGCTTTGCTCGCCGCTGTCGGCGGCCCAGTGACCATCGACTTTGGCGGCGAGCTTCATGCGCACGCCGATCAGTGGGCGGATGCCCAGGGCGCGGCTGCGCTCGATAATGATGGGCACCTCCGCTGGCGTTTCTGCGACGAAGAAACACTTGATGCCCATTTGCACGGCATACAAGCCGAGTTCCACGAACTCTGCATCCTTGTAGCCATTGCAGATGATCAGGCTTTCCGGATCGCGCAGTTGTGACAATGCAATGATGAGTTCCGCCTTGCTGCCGGCTTCCAGGCCATGGTGATAGCGGGCGCCGAAGGAGGCGATCTCGTCGATCACATGAAACTGCTGGTTCACCTTGATGGGGAACACGCCGCGGTAGTGATTCTGATAGCCGGCATTGCGAATGGCGGTGGCGAAGGCTTCGTTGAGCAGGCTGATACGATGGTCCAGCAGGTTTTCCACCCGCAGCACCACCGGCATTTCCAGGCCCCGGGCTTTCATGCCGGCAACGATGGACATCAGGGGCACGCTGACTTTCTTCTCGCCAAAGGGCACCACCACGGAGAGCTCACCGTCGGCGTTGACGTCGAAGTAATCGGCGCCCCATTCCCGCACGCCATAGAGCTCGGCGCTGGCGGCGGCCGACCAGTCGGCCTCACTGATGGCTTCCAGCGGACTGTTCAGGGGTGCGGCGGGTTTGGTGGGTGATGGGTTCATAGGTGCAGCCGGTCTCCCCGGATTCAGGGCTTGAGGTTGCGGATTGTGCGGATTTTGGCCGCCAATGAAAGGGTACGGCAGAAAAAATTCCCAGGATTGCCCCTGGTGGCGCATCTGTTGGCGGGTCAGCGCCTGCTTACGGGTTCTCAGCCGTAGGTGAGAGGTGCATTATTAGCGGTTCCGCGTGGGTTCGGGGGAACCTGTGGCGCAGCGGGACTATTGAGCACGGGGATCAAGGAGATCGCACAGATGTGGAGAGGCCAAGTAAATGTGATGCGGGCTGGTCTGGGTTTTGCCCTGACCCTGGCCCTGGTAGGTTGCGGGGGTGGCGAGCAATCGCCCCGGCAGACAGCCCAGATAGATGTGGAACCAGTGGTCAGCACCCAGGCTGGGGTGCTGCGTGGTTTGCGGGAAGACGGCGTCTACAAATTCAAGGGCGTGCACTATGGCGCCTCCACGGCAGGTGCCGGCCGGTTCCGGCCGCCCCAGCCGGTGGCGGCCTGGGAAGGTGAGCGGGATGCCACCAGCTTCGGGCCTATCTGCCCACAGACTGGCGTCGTAGCCACCGGGGCGGACGAGACCTATATGGTTGGCCCCATTCCCCAGCTGCCCCAGAGTGAAGACTGTCTGGTACTGAATGTCTGGACCCCGGCCCTGAGCGGTCAGCGCCCGGTCATGCTCTGGTTGCATGGGCGTGGGTTCCGTGAGGGCGCCGGCTCCGAGGGCTGGTACAACGGGACGGATCTGGCCCGCAATCAGGACCTGGTGGTCATCACCATCAACCATCGCCTGAATGTGTTCGGCTATTTGCAGCTGGATGAGATTGGCGGTGAGACCTTCACCGGCTCCGGTGTGGTGGGCATGCTGGACGCGGTGCAGGCGCTGACCTGGGTACGGGACAATATCGCGGCCTTTGGCGG
>JBJHDG010000255.1:0-3789 GCA_050486425.1 Pseudomonadales bacterium
TTCCCGAATAAAGCCATGGCCGCCGAAAATCTGCACCGCCTGATTGGCTGATTCAAAACCCTGTTCGGTGAGAAAACCCTTCACCACCGGCGTCAGGAAATCGATGCGGGCCTGGGCTTCTGCACGTGCCGCCGGATCCGCGCCAAACTCTGCCAGATCAACCTGCAAGGCGGCATAATAGGTTAATGCCCGGGAACCTTCGATAAAGGCTTTTTGTTGCAGCAGCATGCGTCGCACATCCGCATGCACAATGATGGGATCAGCCGGACCATCGGCATTCTGAGGCCCGGACAGTGCGCGCATCTGCAAACGTTCCTGGGCATAAGCCAGCGCTTTCTGATAAGCCGCCTCCGCCGCACCCAAACCTTGCACACCCACGGCAATCCGTGCCGTATTCATCATCACGAACATGGCGCGCATGCCCTTGTGGGCTTCACCCACCAGATAACCGATAGCGTTATCGAATTGCAGCTCACAGGTGGCATTGCCATGGATACCCATTTTTTCTTCAATGCGTCCGCAACGCACCGCATTGCGCGCGCCGGGATTACCCTCAGCATCCGGCAAAAACTTGGGCACGATAAACAGGGAAATGCCTCTGGTACCTGGCGGCGCATCCGGCAATCGCGCCAGCACCAGGTGCACGATGTTCTCCGCCATGTCATGTTCGCCGGCAGAAATAAAAATCTTGGTGCCGCTGATGTGGTAACTGCCATCCGCCTGGGGCTGCGCACTGGTCCGCACCAGGCCCACATCCGAACCGGCATGAGGTTCGGTCAGGCACATGGTGCCGGTCCAGACACCACTGATCAGCTTACTGAGATAAACCTCCTTTTGCGTTGGCGTGCCGTACTTGTCCAGCGCATTCACCGCACCATGCGACAGCTCCGGGTACATGTCCCAGGCATGGTTGGCGGTACAACGCATTTCCACGCAGATCAGGTTCAGGCTGTAAGGCAGCGCCTGGCCACCGTAGGCCGGATCACCCGGCAAGGCTGCCCAGCCACCATCCACATACTGCTGATAGGCTGCCTTGAAGCCAGGTGGCGCCGTCACCTCGCCATCACGCCAGACGCAACCCACCTCATCACCGGATCGATTCAGGGGATAGAGGACCTCTTCCGAGAATCGGGCGGATTCATCCAGGATGGCATCCAGCAGTTCCCGTGAGACTTCCGCCCGATCGGCCAAGCGCTGATATTGGCCGGCCATATCCAGCAGGTCGTGAATCAGAAACTGCATATCCCGCCGTGGCACGCGAAAGTCGGTCATTGGGTTCTCCTTGATGGTTGTACTGGTGTGGTTGTACTGGTGTGGTTGTACTGGCGTCATGGGCAGCCCTACCCCTACAGGCGCGAGTGTAGCCCAGACAGCTTGCAGGTACAGATCTAACGCACAGTCGTGCAGGCTGCTGATTGCGACACCTGCGCTGCGACTGCTGCTGGCCACCCGCAGGTTCCCCACTGAAGCTATCGCGATGATCAGTCTGCGTACACTGGCGTCCGCGGTGCAGCGCTGCCGCTGCTGGCTGGGGCAGCAATTTCCCGGCCGCTGTGTACTCTGCGCCGATGACACAGACACAGGCACCGATCTTTGCAGCCACTGCGAACAGGCTTTGCCCTGGAACCTGCACCCCTGTCCGCATTGCGCGCTGCCACTGGTGGACTTGGCGCAGAACCTTTGCCCAGCCTGCCAGTCCCGGCCACCCCCACAGCGCTTCACCCTGGCACCCCTGGTCTATACAGATCCGGTCCGCACCCTGATCCGGCGCATGAAGTTCCACCAGGGCCTGATTGAGGCCCGCATCCTGGCAGAGCTGCTGGGCAATGCGGTGCAGGCGCACCCATGTCTCGAGCGGCCGGATCTGCTGGTTCCGGTGCCGCTGCATTGGCGGCGCTTGCTCGGCCGCGGTTACAACCAGGCCGCCGTACTCTGCCAGCATCTGTCCCGGCAACTGGGGTTGCCCTGGCGTCATGATCTGGCGCAGCGCCTGCGCCATAATCCGCCCCAAACCGGCCAGTCCAGGCGCGCCCGGCTGGTGAATTTGCGCCGAACGTTCCGCTGGCGGCCGCTCAATGGTCAACAGATCGCCCTGGTGGATGATGTCATCACCACGGGCGCCACCAGCAGTCTGCTGGCCGCACTGGCGCTGCGGGCTGGTGCTGGCAGCGTGCAGGTCTGGGCTATTGCCAGGACGCCGGCACACACGCATATATAAGTGGGTACAGCGCTTGCGTTGTAACGGGAATCGGCCGCTAATACGCCCATGTCAGGCATCGATCCCACCCCCTACAGCCAACTCACACCGGATATGGTGCTGCAATGTATTGAAGCTGCCGGTTGGCGCTGTAACGGCCATCAGCTTGCACTCAACAGCTATGAGAACCGGGTGTATCAGATTGGTCTGGAGGACGACGGCTTTGTGATCGCCAAGTTCTACCGGCCCGGACGCTGGTCAGACGCACAGATCCTGGAGGAACATGAGTTCCTGTTTGCCCTGGCCGACCACGACCTACCCGTGGTCGCACCCCTGCGCGACGCCCAGGGCCGGAGCCTGCTGCAGCAACAGGGGTTTCGCTTGACCTTGTTTCCGCGTCAGGGTGGCCATGCGCCCAATATTGAATCGGCGCAGAATCTGCGCATTCTGGGCCGCACCCTGGGCCGCATCCACCGGGTGGGGCTGGCCGGCAAGTTTCGCCACCGACCCACATTGAGTGCACAGCGCCTGGGCTGGGAAAGCCGTGACTTTCTCCTGGGCAATGGTTTCATTCCCACCGAACTGGAAGCGGCCTACAGCAGCATCACCCAGGATCTGTTGCGCCAGATCGACCAGGCACCCATTCCCGCACCTGGCCGCATTCATGGTGACTGCCACCTGGGCAATATGCTGTGGCGGGATGGCACGCCACACTTCGTGGATTTTGACGACTGCGTGCAAGGGCCAGCGGTACAGGATCTGTGGATGCTGCTCTCCGGCGAGCGGGAGGAGCGGCTGGCACAATTGGATGAAATATTGGGCGGCTATGAGGAGTTTGCCAGCTTCGACCACCACCAGCTGGCCCTGATTGAAGCCCTGCGCAGCTTGCGCCTGATGCACCATGCCGCCTGGATCGCCCGCCGCTGGCAGGACCCGGCCTTTCCCCATGCATTCTCCTGGTTCGGCAGCATCAGGTACTGGTCCGACCACATGCTGGACCTGCGGGAACAGCTGGCGGCCCTGGCCGAACCCTCGCTGTCACAGGGATAAGCCGACCGGCCAGCTATACTAATGACAGGTCGACAGCGAAAGAGTCGGCAAAACAGGTAAGCGGATTGTAGGTCCGGCCTGATACTGTGAACCAGCAGACAATTCCAGCGCTGGAATCGCAGTGAAATAGCCCTGGGGCCACCAACCCACAGTTGGTGCGCCTTTGGCGCGATACGCGGATTTTGTGGCGCCTTGCAAATGGATCAGCGGCCCGCAGGAACGCGGCGGCACTTAACACGGAGGTTTGGAGCATGAGCAAACGCCTCTCCATAACACCATTGATGTCAGCATTGCTGCTGGCACTGCCGCTGAGCTTTGCCGCAATTTCCTCCGCTCAAGCTGCCGAACGCCTGAATCTGCCCGGTGCCATCGCTGCCTTCCGCACCGCCATGCGCCTGGGTCATGAGGACGCCGACTTCCTGCTCTTTCACAGCCCGGGTTACAGCCAGCCAACCCTGGTGATCCGCTTTATCCCCAAAACCTGGCGCCAGCGGGAACGGGAGGCGCGCACCCTGTTTGCCGAGGTACTCCCGGTACTGGAT
>JBJHDG010000256.1:0-3783 GCA_050486425.1 Pseudomonadales bacterium
GGCCATGGATATTTTTCTGGACAAGGGAATTTCCGGCGCCCCGGTGGTTGATGATGCGGGCAACCTGGTGGGGATGCTCAGCGAGGTGGACCTGATCGAAGTGGTGATGCAGGGCAGCTACTACGATGAGGCGGAGGGGCTGGTGGGCGATTTCATGCGGGCGCCGGTGGATACCGTACCTGCCGATATGGATATTTATGCGCTGGCCGAACGCTTCACCAAGGAGCGACGGCGCCGCTTTCCAGTGGTTCAGGACGGCAAATTGGTGGGGCAGATCAGCCGTCGTGATGTGCTGCGGGCAATCCGGGAGTTCGTGGAGCGCAACCTGAAGAAGTAGGCCCTGCACCCTTGGTGATCGGCCTGCTGGGGTCTGGACCGGGTATGCTTTACCATGCGCGGCTGTCGTTGGCCGCAGGATGATTGCATGACCGCCCTTGAACGTATCAGCCCGGTGCTGCTGATACTGGCCGCGTTGCCCACCCGGATTCGTGCCGACGGCGCCCTGCGCCTGACCCGGAAGTTTCTGGCTGGTGTGCAGTTGATGCAACCCCATTGGCCTGGTGAGATCCGGGTGTTGATGCCGCCGGATACCCGGCTGGATTCAGGTAATCTCGATGATCTTTGGCTGCATCCGTCCGCGCTGCCATTTCGTGTGGAGGTGGCGCCGCTGGGCTCCGCCGCCATGTATGCGGCCATTGCCCAGGCGCAGGTGGTACAGGGCGGGCCCCTGTATCAGTTGAACCAGGTTGCGGCCTTTTGTCAGGCAAGGGGCATTGCCTACGTCTTTGTCAGTGAGTACAGCCTGAGGACCAGATGCCAGATTGTGTTGGCAGAGACACGCAATCCCTTGCTGCGCGCGCGCCGCTGTTTCTGGGAGTGGAACCAGGAGCGTCACAATCGCGCCGGCGTGCGCCTGGCCGCTGCCGTCCAATGCAATGGTGCTCCCACCTATCAAGCCTATGCGCCATTGAATGCGCGGACCTTGCTCTACTTCGATAACCGGGTGGCCAAGGCTGAGTTGGCTGAACGGGACTGGATTGTGCAGAAATACCAATCCTGGCAGCCACAACGGGCCTTGCGCCTGGCGTTTTCCGGCCGCCTGAGCGCCATGAAGGGCGCCGCTGACCTGCTGGCGGTGGCCAGTGCATTGCGGGCGCGATCCGTGCCGTTCCAGTTGGTCATCTACGGCGATGGGCCGTTGCGCACTGCGCTGGCACAGACCATTGCTGGGCAACAGTTGCAAGCGCAGGTAACGCTGGCCGGGGCGGTGGATTTCAAACAGACGTTGCTGCCGGCGTTGCAACAGCAGGTGGATCTGTTCCTGTGCTGTCACCGCCAAGGTGACCCCGCATGCACTTACCTGGAAACCTTGTCCTGTGGTGTACCCATCGTGGGTTATGACAACGAGGCGTTGGCGGGTCTGTTGCACCAGGTGCCCGCGGGTTGGTGTACGCCCATGGGTGATGTGGCCAGACTGGCCGCCAAGATTGCAGAGCTCGCCCAGGCGCCAGCGCTGTTGCAAACGGCAGCGCTGCAGGGCCTGGCCTTTGCAACGAACTGGACGGAACAAAAGTTGTTCCAGCATCGTACCGAGCATATGTGGCAGACGTATGCAGCCATGACCGAGGTGACACGGGCATGAAACAAGGGGAAATCGATTATTTGCAGGCCATCGGTGATGACGGCCGTGCCCACGCCATGGGCAAGCCGTTCTCGGATCCAGAGTGTTGGCGCTATCTGATGGCATTGGGCCAGATCATGCAGCTGCTGATGCTGGGTTTGAAGTACCGTAACGGCTTGGTGGTGCTACGCAAATCCGGTTCGGTGGCGCCTACTCAGTAGTCAGGGCCTTGCGCAGCAGTTCGTTGAGCTGCTGGGGATTGGCCTTGCCCTGGGTGGACTTCATGATTTGGCCCACGAAGAATCCCAATACCTTTTCCTTGCCGGCGCGAAACTGAGCCACCTGCTCTGGGTTTGCCGCCACCACTTGCGCCACCAGCGCCGCCAACTCACCACTGTCACTCATCTGGCGCAGCCCCAGTTGGTCTATCTCTTTGTCGATTTCCGCCTGTGCGGCCTTGACGGTGCCCTCACCAGATACGCTGTGGGTAACAGTCAGCTGACCACTTCCCATCAAGCTGGCGAACAACTGTTTGGCTGTTTTGCTGGATAAGGTACCGTCCTTGATCCGGGTGATTAGCGCTGCCATGTGATCAGCAGCCACCGGACTCTGGGTTATGTCCAGCTCTTGTTTGTTCAGCGCGCCAGACAGTTCGCCCATCACCCAATTCGCCGCCAGCTTGGGCTCGTTGCAATTGGCCAGCACCGCCTCGAAGTAGGCCGCCACATCCGGATCGGCAGTGAGCCAGGCGGCATCGTAGCTGCTGAGCCCCAGGTGGGCCTCATAGCGGGCACGTTTTTCCGTGGGCAGCTCTGGCAGGCTGGCGCGGATCTCCGCCACCAGGGCGTCATCCACCACCACCGGCAACAGATCGGGTTCCGGAAAGTAGCGGTAGTCGGTGGCGTCTTCCTTGCTGCGCATGCTGCGGGTCTGGTTGCGCACCGGATCATAGAGCAGGGTTTCACGCACGATGGTGCCGCCGCTTTCCAGAATCTCGATCTGCCGCGCCACTTCCGCCTCGATGGCCTGCTCCAGAAAGCGGAAACTATTCAGGTTCTTGATCTCGGTGCGCTCACCCAGCGCGCTGCTGCCGGCGGGGCGGATGGAGACATTGGCATCGCAACGCATGGAGCCCTCGTTCAGGTTGCCATCGCAAATCCGCAGATAGCGCACCAGGGCGTGCATCTGGCGGAAGTAGGCGGCAGCCTGGGCGGCGCCGCGCAGGTCAGGCTCGGAAACGATTTCCAGCAGCGGCATGCCAGCCCGATTTAAGTCGATGCCCGTCATGCCGGAGAAATCCTCATGCAGGGATTTACCCGCATCTTCCTCCAGGTGCGCCCGGGTGATGCCCACCCGCAGGGTTTCCCCATCCGGCAGCAACACATCCAGATGGCCGGCGCCCACGATGGGCTGGCTGAACTGGCTGATCTGATAGCCCTTGGGCAGATCCGGGTAGAAGTAATTCTTGCGATCAAATACCGAGTGCTGGTTCACCTGGGCACCTATGGCCAGCCCAAAGCGGATCGCCATGCGCACGGCCTCGGCATTCACCACCGGCAGTACACCCGGCAGGGCCAGATCCAGGGCGCAGGCCTGGGTATTGGGTGCGGCGCCAAAGGCGGTGCTGGCACCGGAGAAAATTTTCGAGCGGGTGGCGAGCTGGGTATGAATCTCCAGGCCGATCACGGTTTCCCATTGCATGCTCAGTCTCCCAGGGCCGGATGCCGCAGATGCCAGTCGGTAAGGGTCTGGTAGCGCTGGCCCAGGGCCAGCAGACGCCGTTCCTGGAAGTGCGGGCCGATCAGCTGCATGCCCATGGGCAGGCCCTGACTCAGGCCACAGGGCAGGGCCAGGGCTGGCACACCGGCCAGGCTGGCCGGGATGGTGAAGATGTCCTGCTGATACATGGCCACCGGATCCGCGCTGAGCTGACCCTTGGCAAAGGCCACGTTGGGGCAGGTGGGGGCCAGCAGCAGATCCACCTGCTGGAACACCTTGAGAAAATCATCCCGGATCAGACGTCGCACCTGCTGGGCTTTGCGGTAATAGGCATCGTAATAGCCCACCGACAGCGCATAGGTGCCGGTGAGGATGCGGCGCTTCACCTCGGCGCCAAAGCCTTCGCTGCGGGAGCGGCAGTACAGATCCTGCAGATCCTTGGG
>JBJHDG010000257.1:0-3781 GCA_050486425.1 Pseudomonadales bacterium
GATAACCCTTTTGCCGGGGATGCGTCGGCGGCGCCGGAGATCTATAGCTACGGCCATCGCAATATCCAGGGCTTGGTGGTAGACCCTGCCACTGGCGCCATCTGGGCCACGGAGCATGGTCCCCGGGGTGGTGATGAATTGAATCTGATTCAGCCGGGTGTGAACTATGGCTGGCCGCTGGTCAGCCTGGGGCGCAACTACATGACCCAGGCGCCTTGGAGCGAACACCGCAGCTACGCCGGCATGCAGGATCCCGTGTATGAATTTGCGCCTACCCTGGCGCCTTCAGGGCTGGCGTTAGTGACTTCGCCACAGTATCCGCGCTGGCAAGGCAATCTGCTGGCAGGCGGCCTGGCGGCGGAGCGGATCCGCAGGCTGGTAATCGAAAACAATACCGTGGTGCATGACGAAGAACTCTTGCTGGGCCTGCTGGGCCGTATCCGGGATGTACGGCAGAGCCCGGATGGTTATATCTACGTGCTGACGGACCAGGCGGCGGGCGGTTTGTATCGGCTGGAGCCCGAGGCCTGAGCGTTGCCTGGCTCAGGCCTGGGATCGCCTCAATCTATTCCGTATCCTGTTCGGCTGCGTTCGTGTTGCTGGTGTCTGCTGTCAGCAGCGCGAGCTGCGCCTGTAGTGTCGCCAGGATACGTTCACCTTGGGGGCCTGTGTCCCGCACGAAACGCTCGCGCACCTGCTGGCTCGCCTGCCGGAAAGGCGCCCGTTCGGTTTCGTCCAGATATATCAGTTGCATGTCCTTGCGCTCCAGAATCCGGGCCAGACGCTCGCGATTGAAATCCTTCTGCACCTGATGGATGTAGTCTTCCAGCTCGTGCACCGTGGCATCCAAAGCACTGCGCAGCTCCGGTGCCAGGTCGGCGTAAAACGCCGGATGGGCCACCAGGCTGGCGACGAAGGGCAAATGATTGGGGAAGATCAGGTAGTCCTGCTGTTCATAGAAACTCATTTCCTCGATGGCAAATACCGGATTGACCTGCCCATCGATCATGTTCAGCTGCAGAGCACCGTAAACTTCCGCATAGGGCAGTGGCGTCGGGCTGGCACCAAACGCGCCATAAGCGGCCAGCAGCAACGGCGAGGTCATGGTGCGTATGCGAAAGCCGCGAAAGTCGTCCGGGCTGCGCAGTGGACGATCACTGCTCCAAACCATCCAGCCTTCGGGAATCAGACTCAGCAATTGGAGCTGGCGTTGCTGGTACGCGGCCTGTAGCAGCTCATGCAGCTCGCCGCGGCTGGTGAGCAGCTGCTGGTTGATGTCCTCGTCATCGCTGAAGGTAAATGGCAGCAGAAATACCTGAGATTCCGGCACCACGGTGCCCAGATGACCGGGCGAGGCAAACGCCAGTTGAATGGCGCGATTCTGGATCAGCTGGGTAAGCTCACCGCTGGTACCCAGGGCGCCATAGGGATAAATATCCACATGTACGGCACCCGCTGTTTTCTCCGCCATCAATTCGGCAAAGCGTACCGCATAGGCATGCTGTACCGAACCTTCCACTTCTTCCAGCGCAAAGCGCCAATGCAGCTCATCATGCGTATCCGCGCAGGCGCCAAGCAGCAGCAAACCGGCGCAGAGGCCGAGTAGACGACGCATCATCTGTATCCTCCATCAGTGTGAGGCACAGACCTTAACATAGACGACGGATGAATCCGGTGCGGGTGCAAATTTGTCTGGCAATGCGTATGCTTTGGCCTCCCGCTGTCAGAGGCTAGTCCGCATCCATGCGTCACCTGCTGCAAAATGTTCTCGACGGCGTGCTGCTGCATGTTGATCAGCTGTTGGAGCTGGTGGAGCGCACGTTGCTGGCTGGTGCCATCCTGGCAATGGCGGCATTGAATATTGCCAACGTCCTCTCGCGTAACCTGCTGGGCAATACGCTGGGTTTTGTTGAGGAACTGAATCAGCTGCTGATTATCCTGGTGACCTTTGTGGGTATTGCCTATGGTGTGCGCCATGCCCGGCATATCCGCATGTCCGCGTTCTACGACCTGCTGCAAGGCCGCGCGCGCAAGGCGCTGCTGGTGATCACTCAGCTGGGCACTGGTGTGTTGCTGCTGTATCTGGCCTGGTTGGGACTGGGCTATGTGCTGCGCACCCATAGCATAGGTTCGGTGACACCTGCGCTGCGCATGCCACTGTATTTGCTTTATATCTGGGTGCCACTGGGTTTTCTGCTCGGCAGTCTGCAGTATTTTTTGGCGGTATTGCGCAATCTGACATCACCGGGTGTGCACCTGTCGCTGCGCCAGCCGGAAGTGTTTATCAGTGGCGCTGTCGCTGAGTTGCCGCAGGATCGAGGGTAGGCTGCGCCATGGTGGGCGTGCTGCTGCTGGTATTGATCCTGCTGCTGGCCATGGGTTTTCCCATGCTGGTGCCCTTGGTAGTGGCGGCACTGGTGTTGCTGTTTGCGTATTTCTCCTTTTTGGATCCCGGCACCCTGGTGCAGCAGATGATTGGCGGCATCACACCCACGGTGCTGATTGCCGTGCCCATGTTTATCCTGGCGGCCGACATCATGACCAAGGGACAGACGGCAAATCGCCTGCTGGATCTGGTCAGCAAGTGTGTGGGCCATCTACGCGGTGGTTTGCCCATTACCACCGCAGTCAGTTGTACCCTGTTTGGTGCAGTGTCGGGCTCCACCCAGGCTACAGTGGTGGCCATGGGTGGCCCATTGCGGCCGCGCCTGGTAAAAGCAGGTTACTCGGACAGTTTCTCCATTGCATTGATTATCAACGCCAGCGATATCGCGCTGCTGATTCCGCCCAGTATCGGCATGATCATTTATGGCGTGGTCTCCGGCACCTCGGTGGGCGAGTTGTTTATCGCCGGCATCGGGCCTGGCCTGCTGATACTGCTACTGTTCTCTCTGTATGCCTATGTGGCGTCACGCCTGATGGGGATACCGCGCCAGGCGCGCAGCCCCTGGCGCGCGCGCGGCCTGGCCTTGTGGCGGGCGTTATTGCCGCTGGGGTTTCCGGTCATCATTATTGGCGGTATTTATTCCGGTCTGTTCAGTCCCACCGAGGCGGCAGCAGTATCTGTGGGCTATGCCATGGTGCTTGAGCTGCTGGTGTTCCGCTCCATTGGCTGGCGCGAATTACCTGCCATTGCAGTGTCCACGGGCCTTATCACCTCGGTGGTGTTCATCCTGGTGGCGGCGGGTGCCGGCTTTTCCTGGATGATCTCCTTTGCGCAGATTCCTGCAGAGCTGGTGGGCGGGATGTTGTCCTGGGCGGCGGACAACAAGTGGGCCGTGCTGGCGGTGATCGCGCTGGCCTACTTTATCGGCTGCATGTTTGTGGATCCCATTGTGGTGATCCTGATTCTCACCCCCATTTTTGCGCCTGTGATCGCTGCCAGTGGCATTGATCCGGTGCACGTGGGCGTTATCGTTACGCTGCAGGCGGCCATCGGCTCGGCCACACCACCCTTTGGCTGTGACATCTTTACCGCCATGGCGATATTCAGGCGTTCCTACTGGGACACCATCAAGGGAACGCCCCCCTTCATCGGGATATTGTTGCTGGCGACGCTGTTGATCATCAGCTTTCCTCAAATTGCCCTGTTCCTGCGTGATCTGGCTTTCCGCTGATGCCGGAGAATTTTATGACCGAGTAAAAGTTTGAACTCGGTAGCCCTCCCGGTGAGGACTGCTACGCCGCCCGGGATGACTTTTGTCAAACCGGTTGCCTGAGCGCCCGCTTTGTCGCTAGAGTCAGTGGCTGGGCTTATCACGAGCGGGATTCTGAACTGCAT
>JBJHDG010000258.1:0-3779 GCA_050486425.1 Pseudomonadales bacterium
TCTCAGCGCTGCTCATTGGCAGTAATGTGCCCGTGCCCGCCGGGGAAGCCAAAGGCGGTGCCTTCCAGCACATTCCGGTCTGCACCAGCGCTGCCCAGACCGGCTGCCTGATTGCCTATGCGGCCTTTCGGGAAGAGATCCCGCCGCCGGACAACAGTCTGTTCGGACGTGCCATCGCCGACGGCATGGAAGCTGTCTGCACCAATCCCGCCAATCTGGCCGGTGGCCCGGGAGCGTTACAGGCTTATTTGACCACCACCAGTCTCAGCGTCGCCTATGGGGAAGATGCGCCAGCCTGGGTCGAAGGTACCGAAGTTGAGACGGCGTTTGTCAGTCTGCCCGGCTTGTTGTCGGCAGCCTGTGTCCGAGACCGGGGTTTCCATTACCTGTCCGTTACCACCCATGCGGAAGCTGGCGGCCGCCGCACCGACCGCATTGCCGGCGATGTATTGGGCCCGGATGGGGCGGTGGTGGCCAACTGGGGTTTGCATCTGGTGGATATGAACCTGGCTATGGGTAACCTGGTTGCCGTCGTGCGCCAGCAGGGCGCTGCCTATTTGGCGCGTTGAGTTTAAGCGGGCGGTGACGCCAGATTTGGCGTCACCGCCGTTGCGCATTACACTGGCGGCCCAGCGCCGGCAAGCCGCCGGCAGCCCTTGCTGAACCCGCCGGATCAAATGTTGATGACAACAGCAACCCAGACGCCGGATCTGGATCCCACCAGACTGGCACAGCGCTATGTGGATGAAGCCGCGGCGGAGGTCGCAGCACTGGGCGCCCGTATCAGGGTGGTGGGGCTGATCGCTCAGAACGATGCGCCCTCACTGGCCTATGCCCGCGCCACCAGCGCCAAATTCCAGGCCGTGGGTATCGATTACCAGCTGCAGCCGGTGGCACGACTGGACCTGGAGCATGCCATCAAGGCGGCAAATCAGGATCCCAGCATCCACGGCATCTTTATCTACTTCCCCATTTTTCATAACGAGCAGGATGTGTACCTGCGCAACCTGGTGGACTATCGCAAGGATATCGAAGCGGGCACCCATTACTGGACGCGTAAACTCTATGCCAATGACCGCCTGGCTGTGGATGGTGATAGCCGCTACAAGGCGGTGCTCCCCTGTACACCGCTGGCAGTGATCAAGATGCTCACCGGTGCCGGCGTTTATCCGGAGAATCAGCCCGAGCCCATTGCCGGGCGTCAGGTCAGCATCTTCAACCGTAGTGAGGTCAATGGCCGGCCGTTGGCGGTGATGTTGTCCAATGATGGTGCCCGGGTGTACTCCTTTGATATCAACGGGCCGCTGCTGTTTGAACACGCCAAACCATCGGAAATCGATATTGATCGTGCCCAGGCGTTGGCCTGCTCGGACATTGTGATCACCGGCGTGCCCAGTGCCAGCTTTCCACCCATTCAGGCTGCTGAAATCAAGACGGGTGCCATCTGCGTGAATTTTTCCTCGGTGCCCAATTTCGCCGAGGACATTACCAGTAAGGCCAGCATCTATATTCCCCGGGTTGGCCCCATGACCGTGGCCATGGTAATGCGCAATACCTTGCGGCTGTACCGCACCTTCCACCAATCCCGATGAATCCGGCAGCGACCAGCCTTACCGCCTACCTGGATGCCCTGGCCAGCAAAGCCGCCACACCCGGTGGAGGTGCAGCGGCGGCACTGGCTGGTGCCCAGGCGGCGGCACTGTTGGAGATGGTTTGCAATCTCAGCACGGGTAAACGCTATCTGGCAGTGGCCGCAGAGATCGCGCAGATCCAGCAGCAGGCGACAGCGGCCCGGGCGCGATTACTGGCATTACAGCAGCAGGATATGCTGGCCTTTGCCCAGGTGATGCAGGCCTACCAGTTGCCGGCCGCAGAACGGGCCCAGCAGTTGCCGGCGGCCCTGCAGGCAGCTGCCCAGCCGGCCCTGGACATGGCGGCCGTCGCATTGAGCTTGCTGCCACTGGCACAGGCATTGGCGCAGCTGGGTAATCCGAATTTGATTACGGATGTGGGTGCAGCCGTGCATATGGTGACAGCCTGTGTGCACAGTGCGCAGTTGAATGTGCAGGTGAATCTACAGGCGTTACAAGCCGATCCGCACTCAGGTGTGGTTATTGATGGCGCTGGTATGCGCCTGCAACTACAGGAGCAGCTAGACCAGTTACAGGCGCAGGCAGGGCCCATTATTCAGGCCGTAGCCGCCAGGCTCCAGGTTTAAGCCGCCAGGCTCCAGGTTTAAGCCGCCAGGCTCCAGGTTTAAGCCGCCAGGCTCCAGGTTTAGCCGTCGCCATCAGAGCCAGCACTTAGCGTGCTGCCTGGGCCGCCAACACCAAGGCCACTGCCGCGCTCACCTTCTTTGCCGTCGCCAAGTGCAGGAATTCATTCGGGCCATGGGCATTGCTGTGCGGACCCAGCACCCCGGTGACCATGAACTGCACCTCCGGAAAGCGTTCTCCCAACATGCGCATAAAGGGGATGCTGCCGCCAGTTCCCATCATGCGCAGGGGTTTGCCAAAGTATTGCTTGGATGCGGCTTCCAGCGCCTGTGCCAACCAGGGTGCGGTGGCCGGTGCGGCCCAGCCGGCCTGGCCGGATACCTCCTGCAAGCGGACACTGGCGCCATAGGGTGGGTCCGTCAGCAACTGGGTAGCAAGCTGGGCCATGGCCTGGGTGGCATCCAGGGTGGGTGGCAGGCGCAGGGAAAGTCGCGCGGCAGTGCCCGGCCGCAGTGTGTTGCCAGCCTGATCCAGCTCAGGTGCGCCGGACAAGCCCGTGACGCTCAAACTGGGGCGCCAGGTGTTGTTCAGGACCAGCTCGGTCAGATCCGCGCTGATGGGCCGCGTGTTGCCATGCCAGGGAAAACGACCAGCAATTTCATTGCCCAGGGTTGCTGCCACCTGTGTGGCCTGTTGGCGAATGCGGGCGGGAATATCCACCTGGGACCATGTCGGCAGATCACCGGTTTCCGCATCTTCAATACGGGCCAGCAGCGCACGCAGGATGCGGAAACTGGAGGGCACGATGCCGCTACCGGCACCTGAGTGGACGCCTTCAGTCAACACATCCACATGCAAGTTGGCGGTCACCAGGCCGCGCAGGGAGTTGGTGAGCCAAAGCTGATCATAGTTGCCACATTCCGCATCCAGGCACACCACCAGTTCCGGTGTGCCGATGCGATCGACCAGCGCTTCGATGTAATAGGGCAGATCAAAACTGCCGCTTTCCTCGCAGCCTTCAATCAGTATCAGGCAGTGGCCATGGGGTATGCCTTGGGCTTGCAGGGCCGCGATGGCAGACAGGCAGCCAAACAGAGCGTAGCCATCATCGGCGCCACCACGACCGTACAGCCGGCCATCCTTAAGCACCGGCTGCCAGGGCCCCAGGCCCTGGTGCCAACCGGTAAATTCGGGCTGCTTGTCGTAATGGCCGTAGAGCAGGGTGCGCGCCTGACAGCCTAGGGTTGCTGCGATTTCGCACAGCAGCAGGGGCGTGCGGCCCGGCAGGCGCGCAATCTCAACCCGCAGTCCGGCCACGGGTGCCTGCTGGCACCAGTTGGCGAGCAGGGTCACTGCTGCCTCCATATGGCCCTGGGTCTGCCAGTCCGGGGCGAAGTGGGGCGACTTGTTGGGGATACGGATAAATTCGCACAGCTTGGGGATTACCTGTTGCTCCCAAAGCTGGTCGATATCTACAAGCAACTGCTGCTGATCCATATCCAACCTCCGGTGTGTTTGCCCAGCCTATCAAAGCACCACTCTCAAAACCAGAAATCCCAAGCT
>JBJHDG010000259.1:0-3778 GCA_050486425.1 Pseudomonadales bacterium
GGCCGCGGCTCTCCCCGCGCGGCCTCTTCGTTGAAGCCGTCAGTCGAGGTTATGCACCCGACGCACGTCCGCCGTCTGACCGGGGCCGTGGCAGACCGCGCAGGTCTCCACCACCGTCGGCAGGCGATGGATCTCATCCACAAACAGCACATCACCGGCTTCCAGGTTGGTCAGCAACGCGGCCAGGTCGCCCGCCTTTTCCAGCACCGGACCCGAGGTGGACTTGATGGCAACGCCCATTTCCTGCGCAATGATATTGGCCAGGGTGGTCTTACCCAGACCCGGCGGCCCAAAGATAAGGGTGTGATCCAGCGCATCCTGCCGTCGTCGTGCCGCCTCGATGAAAATCTGCAGCTGCTCTTTGACGGCGCTCTGACCAATGTATTCTGCCAGCCGCGACGGACGCAGGGCATGGTCCAATACCCGGTCCTGCTCCGCTGCATGTGCTGTCAAAATTCGATCCGGCTCCAAACTCAAGCTGCTATCCTCAGTGCTGGCCTCAGTGCTGGCCTCAGTGCTGGCTGGCCATGGACTTCAACGCCTGGCGCACCAGTTCCGTAGTATCCAGATCCGCCGTGAATACCGCGTTCACGGCTCGGGCGGCATCCACGGGCTTGTAACCCAAGGCAATCAATGCGCTTTCGGCATCGGCCACCTGGGTATTAGCCGTTGTTCCCACCGCAGCTGGCGCAGTCGCCGGCATGGGCAGACTGCCCAAGCGGTCTTTCAGTTCCATTACCAGGCGCTCTGCGGTTTTTTTGCCCACGCCAGGCAGCCGGGTAAGTGCAGCCACATCCTGTTTCAGCAATGCCAAGCGCAGTTCACTGCCCTGCATTCCGGACAGGATACCCATGGCCATGCGCGGCCCTACCCCGCTGACTTTGATCAGCATGCGGAACAGCTCCCGCTCTGCAAGGTCGGCAAAGCCAAACAGCTGCTGCGCGTCCTCGCGCACGATCAATTGGGTGCAGACGGTCATGTTGCTGCCGGGTGTCGGCAGTCTGGCGCGAGCGGCCGCCGTCAGCTCCACCTCATAGCCCAGACCATTGACGTCCACCAGTGCCAGCCACTCATCCACCGCAACCAGTGTGCCCCGCAAGCGGCCGATCATGCGCCTACCTGCCCACCTGGTGATTGATATGACAGATGGCCACCGCCAGTGCATCCGCGGCATCCGGCGCTGGCGCCGTGCGCAGACTGAGCAACCGCATCACCATATGCTGTACCTGTTCCTTGTTGGCGGCCCCGGTGCCAGTGACTGCCTGCTTCACCGCACGGGCAGCATAATCACTGATCGGCACCGACTTGGCTACTGCGGCCGCCAGGGCCACGCCTCGGGCCTGGCCCAGCTTCAACGCCGATGCGGGATTACGGGCCAGAAACACCTGCTCAATGGCCATCACCTGGGGGGAAAACTCAAGAATCAGCGCGGAAATACCGGCATGGATCTCACCAAGCCGGGTATAGGCATCGCCGGTGTGGGTGCGGATACAACCACTGGCAATATAGACCAGACGTCCCTGGCGCCGCTCCACCAGGCCGTAACCGGTGACGCGGGAACCCGGGTCGATGCCCAGCACTCTGAGCACGGTCGCCATCAGGTTGCCGCCAGCGTCAGCAAGGGGGCGTTAGAGCGCCAACTCCGGCGGCAGCTCCGCATTGCTGTAGACGTTCTGTACATCGTCCAGATCTTCCAGCATCTCCAACAATGCCGCCACCTTTTCTGCCTGCTCAGCCTCACAAGCCACTTGGGTGCTGGCGAGCATGGTGACTTCGGCATGATCCGGCGCCAGGCCCCGGGTGGTGAGATCCGCAACCAGATCGCTGAAGGCTTCGGGTGTTGTGAACACCGAGAGGGAGCCGTCTGTTTCTTCAACCACATCCTCAGCGCCCAGTTCCAGCGCGGCTTCAAACAGCTGCTCTTCATTGGTGCCCGGGGCAAAACTCAGTACGCCACATTTTTTGAACAGATAGGCCACAGACCCGTCGGTGCCCAGATTGCCACCGTGTTTACTGAAGGCATGGCGCACCTCGGCGACGGTGCGGTTGCGGTTATCGGTCATGACTTCCACCAACACCGCCACTCCACCTACGCCATAGCCCTCGTAGGTGAGTTCCTCCACATTGGCATCATCCTGGCCGCCGGCACCCCGACTGATGGCACGCTCAATGGTGTCCTTGGGCATGTTGGCGTCCAGGGCCTTATCCACGGCGATGCGTAAGCGCGGATTGTCGGCCGGCTCACCGCCACCCATACGGGCGGCCACCGTGATTTCCCGGATCAGTTTGGTATACAGCTTGCCCCGCTTGGCGTCCTGTTTGGCCTTGCGGTGTTTGATATTCGCCCATTTACTATGACCGGCCATGCACCCTCCAACAGCCTGACCACGCCCGGTCCACACCGGGCACGCACCTGAAACCTAAAACCATCTATAAATAGAAACAGCTATAAATAGAAGCAATAGCAAACCGCACTACCAGGTCACTGCTTGGCCTGTACCCGCACATGCAGCTCGCGCAGTTGCTTTGCATCCACATCGCTGGGCGCCGCCGTCATCAGACAGGCCGCCGTCTGGGTTTTCGGGAAAGCAATCACGTCACGGATGGCGCTGGCGCCGACCATCAGCATGGCCAGGCGATCCACACCCAATGCCAAACCGCCATGCGGTGGTGCACCATATTGCAGCGCATCCAGCAGGAAACCGAATCTGGCCTTGGCTTCCTCGGCAATACCCAGGGCTTCAAACACGGCCATCTGCAGCGCCGGTTGATGGTTCCGAATGGAGCCGCCACCCAGCTCATAACCGTTGAGCACCACATCATAGGCCCGCGCCCGCGCCCCTGCCGGGTTGGCCAGCAAGGTTTCGGCATCACAGGCCGGACTGGTAAACGGATGGTGCATGGCATCCAAGCGACCTTCCCGCCCTTCTTCGAACATGGGCCAGTCCACGATCCAGCAAGGTGCCCAGCCCGGGGCGATCAATCCCAGATCCTCACCAAGTTTGTTGCGCAGTGCGCCCAGGGCGTCATTCACCACATTGGCCCGATCGGCACCGAAGAAGAGCAGGTCGCCATTTTCCGCACCGGTCCGCGCCAGCAATGCGCTGATAACGTCCGCCGGCAGAAACTTCAGGATCGGGGATTGCAGCCCATCCAGCCCGGCAGCCAGATCATTGACCTTGATATAGGCCAGCCCCTTGGCGCCATAGCGGCCCACAAAGCTGGTGTAGTCATCGATATTCTTGCGCGACAGCGCGCCGGCATTGGGGGCTCTGAGTACTGCCACGCGGCCTTTCGGATCCTGTGCCGGACCGGCAAAAACCTTGAATTCCACCGCCTGCATCAGATCGGCCACGTCCACCAGCTGCAGGGGGTTGCGCAGATCCGGCTTGTCGCTGCCATATTTCTGCATGGCCTCGGCATAGCTCAGGCGCGGGAACGCAGGCAGGCTGACACCCAGCAGCGACTGGAACAACTGTTGCAACATCTTTTCGGTCAGTTGCATCAGGTCCTCCTCGCGTACAAAGGAGGCTTCGATATCGATCTGGGTAAATTCCGGCTGGCGGTCGGCACGCAGATCCTCATCACGGAAACAACGCGCCACCTGATAGTACTTATCCAGGCCGCCCACCATGAGCAGCTGTTTGAACAGCTGGGGAGACTGGGGCAAGGCAAAGAACTGACCAGGATGGGTGCGGCTGGGCACCAGATAGTCCCGCGCACCTTCGGGCGTTGCCCGGGTCAGGATAGGGGTTTCAACATCTATGTAGCCTTCAGC
>JBJHDG010000260.1:0-3768 GCA_050486425.1 Pseudomonadales bacterium
GGGTCAATCCCACCCAATTGAAGATGGGCAGGCCGCCCTGAGCCAGCCAGTCGCCCAGCATACCGCCGGGGCCGGCGGGCAGTTGCCATTGCCCGCCCAGGTGCATGCGCAGCAGCAGGCTGCCCGCCAGCAGCAACACCAGCCAGCCCACCCAGCGCAGCAGGACCAGGGCCCACACCCACTGCCGCAAACGGAAAATCTGCACCCCGGCCATCACCAGGGCCAGTGGCAATAGCCAGGCGCTCAGGCCAAACAAGGACAACAGCAGGTCTGCCGTCCAGGCGCCGCTGCGCCCCACCAGGTTACTCACCTCCAGGCCGGTACCCTGATAAGACCAGGCCGGGTCTGCCGGGTGATACGAGCCCAGCGCCAGGGCCAGGAACAACGCCAGGGCCGCCAGCGCAATCAGGCTCAGCTCCCGCAGGGGCGCGTTGAAGGCGATGGGATTGGCAGTCAAAACTTTGGTCTCCGCTGACATGTTCGGACTCATTCCGGGCGGTCGGCTGAGTCTAGCCCGGCCCGGACGATACATCAATTTCTTTCTATTTATCAGAATCTTATGAGTTCAATCTCATGCGCTACCTGCAATGCGACAAACGGCCTGGGCCGGGAATCGATCAGCCTGGTTGGCTTGGCCCGGCCATCGCGTATCATAGGCGCCTTTTGCAGCAGGACCAGAGTATGACAGAGACCGCCCCGGCCCCCACCGCCCCCCAGCGCAAGGACAAGGCCGCCGTCACCGATGAAAGTTGGAGCGATGAGCGGGTCCGCAGTTTCCTGCACAAGGATACCCGTGCCCTGCCCGGCAGCACCGATTTCAACCTGCTACTGCACGCTTTCCAGAGCATGCGGGAAGAGGATTTTGCCCGTTTTCTGCAGTTTTTTGTGGCGGCCGGGCATGACCTCGACGCCCCGGATCAGCGCGGCTGGACCTTTGTGGAGTACATCAGCCGCTACCGCAAAGCCGCCCCCTTTGTGCAGATGCTGTTGGCTGCTGGTGCCCGTACCCCGGTCGCCCGCTAAGCGGCGCCCGCCCAAGGCGCTGGTTTTCCTGGAGTTGTGAGCATTTCCGTATGAGCAAAACCGTTACCCATCACCGCCTGGTTATCCTGGGCTCCGGCCCTGCCGGCTACACCGCTGCCCTCTATGCCGCCAGGGCCAATCTGGCGCCCTGTCTGATTACCGGTGTGGAAGTGGGCGGCCAGCTCACCACCACCACGGAAGTGGACAATTGGCCGGGGGATGCGGAGGGCCTGCAAGGGCCGGACCTGATGCAGCGCATGCAGCAGCATGTGCAGCGTTTTGGCGTATCGCCGGTGCATGACCATATTCATACCGCCGAACTGGGCCAACGGCCGTTCCTGCTGCATGGTGACCAGGCCAGCTACAGCTGCGATGCCCTGATCATCGCCACGGGCGCCTCTGCCCGCTATCTGGGCCTGCCGTCCGAGGAAGCCTTCAAGGGCCGGGGTGTCAGCGCCTGTGCCACCTGCGACGGGTTTTTCTATCGAGGCAAGCCCGTGGCTGTGATCGGTGGCGGTAATACCGCCGTGGAAGAAGCCCTGTACCTGGCCAATATCGCCAGCAAGGTGTACCTGGTACACCGCCGCGACGGCCTGCGGGCGGAGAAGATCATGCAGGATCGGCTCTTTGCCAAGGCGGCAGAAGGCCGTATCGAGCTGGTTTGGCATCATGTGCTGGAGGAAGTGCTGGGTGATGCCAGTGGTGTCACCGGCATTCGTATCCAGAGCACCCAAACCGGCGTCAGCCAGGATTTGCAGCTGGATGGCGTCTTTATTGCCATTGGCCATACCCCCAATACGCAGCTCTTTGCCGGCCAGCTGGCCATGGCGGGGGGCTATCTCCGGCTCCAGTCGGGTCAGGATGGCAATGCCACGGCCACCAGCGTGCCCGGCGTGTTTGCCGCTGGCGATGTGGCCGATCATATTTATCGCCAGGCCATCACCTCCGCCGGTTTTGGTTGTATGGCGGCCCTGGATGCGGAACGCTACCTGGACGCACTCTAACCCGACATTGGCCTGCCTATGGGCGTTGCACTGCTCCCCTATGACCAGATCTGGTTTCCAGATCCTGCCCAGGCCCTGACCTATCCCAATGGTCTGCTGGCGGTGGGCGGTGATCTGAGCCTGTCGCGCCTGCTGGCCGCCTACAGCCAGGGCATCTTTCCCTGGTACAACGATGACGAGGAACCCATTCTCTGGTGGTCGCCAGATCCCCGCGCCCTGTTCTGGCCGGACCGTATCCACATTTCCCGCAGTCTGGCCCGACGCTGGCGCAAGGCCGACTTCGAGATCCGCTTTGATACCGCCTTTGCCCAGGTGCTGGCCGGTTGCGCCGAACCCGACAAACAGCGTCCCGGCACCTGGCTGACCCCGGCCATGCAGGAAGCCTATCTGGCGTTGCACCAGGCCGGTGTTGCCCACAGCGTGGAAACCTGGCGCGAGGGTGCGCTTATCGGTGGCCTGTATGGCGTTTCCCTGGGGCGCATGTTCTTTGGCGAGTCCATGTTCACCCGCCAGGCGGATGCTTCCAAACTGGCCCTGCTGGGACTGGTGCAGCGGCTGCAAGACTGGTCGTTCACCCTCATCGACTGCCAGGTGTTGAATCCACACACGGCCTCGCTAGGCGCCGTGGAAATACCCAGGGCCGAGTTTCTGGCCCTGGTGGCCCGCAACAATGCCTATCCCAGCCGCCTGGGGCCCTGGTGTGCCAGCAATGTGCCCTTGGGTTTTCCGCCGGAACTGGTTCCTGTGATGGGTCCAGTGCTGGACAGCCGCCCGGTGAGAAACCAAGATCAGCCGCATGACTGAGCAGCCGCAAACCCAGACGCCGCAGTTCTATCTCACCCCGGAACATCCCTGCAGTTACCTGCCGGGCGCCAAGGCCCGCACGCTGTTTCTGGACCCGGCGCAGGTAATCAGCCCGCGACTGTATGGTCAGCTCAGCGGCCTGGGCTTTCGGCGCAGCGGCAGCCATCTGTACCGTCCCCAGTGCAATGACTGCAACGCCTGTATCCCCACCCGCTTGCCGGTGGCCGCGTTCCACCCCAACCGGCAGCAAAGGCGCATCAGCAAGCGCAATCAGGATCTGGTGTTGCAGATCGAACCGCCGCAGTACGCTGACGAGTATTATCACCTTTACGCCAGCTACATCAGCAGTCGCCATGGCGACGGCGACATGTACCCGCCGACCAGGGATCAATACCGCGGCTTTCTCAGCGGCAGCTGGAGCGACACCAGATTTTTCAGCCTGCGCGCCCATGGCCATCTGCTGGCAGTGGCAGTCACGGACAGCCTGCCGGAGGGATTGTCTGCCATCTACACCTTTTTCGATCCCGCCGCTGCCAGTCGCAGCCTGGGGGTCTATGCCGTGCTGCAGCAGATTCAGGCCTGCCGCGATGCTGGCCTGCCCTATCTGTATCTGGGTTACTGGATCAAGGACTGCCGAAAAATGGCCTACAAGACCCAGTATCGGCCCATCCAACTACGGACCAACAACGGTTGGGTACAGGTCAACTGAGCTTTGCTATTGCCCCGGCCTTGGGGCAGAATGCGCCTCGCTTTTCAACGCCAGCGCGGAGCTCTATGGCAAAAGAAGAACAGATTGAAATGGACGGTACCGTGGTGGATACCCTGCCCAATACCATGTTCCGGGTGGAACTGGACAACGGGCACATCGTCACCGCCCATATCTCCGGCAAGATGCGCAAGAACTACATCCGCATTCTCACCGGGGACCGCGTGAAAG
>JBJHDG010000261.1:0-3766 GCA_050486425.1 Pseudomonadales bacterium
CGCCCCCCAGGCTTCGCGGCACAGCAGCAGCTCGGACTGGCCCAGGCCGGCGGCCGAGTGCAGCACCTCCTCGCACAGGGCGTTCGAGCCGCCGAGCGCCACCATTTCGGAGGCCCCGGTGCGCTCGATCACCGCGCGCTCCTCGTTTTCGGGTCCGACGAGGGTAATTAGCGCGCTGGTCACCAGTGCCGTGTTGGCCAACAGCCGCAGTGCCTCGTCGAAATGGGCGGCCGTCTCCAGCACGTGGCGCAGAAACAGCGGCACCGGCTGACCATTGAGATTCGGGCGGTCGCCACTGCTGACGGCGTTGAGCACGATGGCAAAGCGGCCACGCTTGGAGAGGCCGGTGACGGTGCCGACGACGCCGAACCAGCCGAGGTTGACGGTGCGCACCGTCGTGCCGTCGGCCTCATGCAGCGCCAAGCCCAAGCTGGCCTGCGCCAGTTCGCGGGTTGGCCACCAATCGAGGTTGCGCGCCACCACCGGGCCGTTAACCCAGGACGTGCTCACCGGCACCATCAGCCCCAGTTCCAGACGGCGATTGCTCATCTCGATCAGCGCCTGCGCCAGCGGTGTATCACCGAACAGGCTTGGCGTTGGCTGTATGCCTTCCAGGTAACGGCAGATGGCTACCGACTCGGCAATGCAGGTGCCATCGTCCAACTCCAGTACCGGAAGCTGGCCCTGTGGATTCTTGCGGCGAAACTCTGGCGTTTTGTGTTCGCCACGCTGCATGTCGACAGGCACGAGTTCCAGCGCTATACCCTTTTCGGCAGCAAAGATTCTGACCCGGCGTGGATTCGGCGCCGCCTTGGCGTCGTAAAGTTTCATTTGCGCGTACCTTTCAGATAAATGATCTTCATCAGCAGCATGCCCAGCAGCACGGCGATGGAGGCAACCGCCAGCACCGGATCGATAAGGCCGCGCGCTACAAAACCGCCATACATCAGGAACAGACCCACAAACATCAGCAGGGCACCGGCCTGATGCGCAATCAGCTGCACCTTGGCCAGTATGCTGCGCTCATCCAGCCCCCACAGCTGATAGCACACACCATAGACAAAGGAGACCACCAACCCCACCAGCAACATGTGCGCGTGGGTGACATGCTGGGTGTGGTCGTGACTGGCTGCCATGAAGATCCCCAGCAACATGCCCAGGATGGCGTAACCCAAGCCGGTCATTACGTAGATTCTGGCCATTGTGCGCTCCTTATTTTGTTTTGGTTCGGCGCTCGGGATCATATCAAGCGGCAGCCAGATCGCGTAGCCGACTCGGGGTGGCGCCCTGCGCGATAGTGGGCGCGGTTGTATACTGATGCGGTCCGCCGCCCCCAGGAGACCCCCTTGCGCCGCTTTCTGATCCTGTTGGCCCTGATCATCCTGGCACTGGCCGGAGCCGTGATTTATGTGCTCAACCCGCGCCTGCCCACACCCAGCGGCGAGCAGAGCGCGCAGCTGTATGCGGCCGGCCAGCTCGGTATGGCCACCGAAGCCATCCGCCTGGTGGACCCCAGTCGCCCCACACCACCCAACGGTGAGTTTCTGGGCACACCGGACCGGCGCCTGGACGGCCGCATCTGGTATCCCGCAAACGCTGCCGAGGCACCCTATCCGCTGATCATTTACAGCCATGGTTATATGTCGTCGGTGGTGGAGGCGCTGTATCTGGTGGAGTTCCTGGTGCCCAAGGGCTATGTGGTGGCGGCGGTGAACTATCCGCTCAGCAGTGGCGGCGCGCCGGGCAGCCCAATCGTTCAGGATGTGATCAACCAGCCCGGAGATCTGTCCTATCTCATCGACAATTTGCTCGCCCGCAATGCCGATCCGGCGGATCCATTGCATGGCCTGCTGGATCCCAATCGCATTGCGGCGGTGGGTCTGTCATTGGGCGGGCTGACCACGCAACTGGCGGCTTATCACCGGGATCTGCGCGATCCCAGATTGCGCGCGGCGGTGTCCATTGCCGGACCCAGCGCCATGTTGGACGCAGAATTTTTCACCAGCACCCAACTGCCATTCATGATGCTGGCCGGCAGCGAAGATGCCGTGGTGCCCTACGCCGCCAATGCCGCCCCCATGCTGGATAAGGTTGCCAATGGCCTGCTGGTCACGCTGGCGCAGGGCAGCCATACCGGCTTTGCCAGTGCCGCCAGTGTCTATTTCCGTTGGGCACGCCATCCGGATCGCATCGTGTGCCGGTTACTGCTGGATACGGTGGGCCAGGGGGAACCCGCGCAACGCCGCCCGATGCTTGCGGCAGATGCGACGGCGGGGATTTCCGGTCGCACCGAGCCGGCCTGCACCATGCGCGAATTTGAACGCGCCATGCGTCCCGCCAAACAGCAGATGCTGACCCGGCTTGCGATCTACGCGTTTCTGGAAGGCCAGTTCGCACTGGATGCCGGCAGCAGATACCGGATGCAGGGATATCTGGAAGAGGTGTTTCCACTGGAGAATCCGGAGGTTGATGTGCAGACCAGTCACATCAGCGGCAGCATCGCGTACTGATGCAACAACTGGTTACTGACGATAGATCACCTGCAGCAGGCAGGCATCATCCGCATCATCCTGGCTGGGTTCACCCAAAACCATCACATTCAGCAAGGCTTCCTGCTGCGCTGGTGCTGCTCCCCGCTGGAACAGGCTGAGCTCACAGTCGTACACATCGTCGCGCCAGGCACGGCAGGCGCCATACTCATCCGCCAAGCGGTAGAACGGCTCCGGCCCGGAAGCGGTGAGTGCCTGCACCACTGGCGCACCAAACTGCTCGGTGAGTGCCGTTTCCATGGCCATGGCTGCGTCCATTTCAAAACAATAGTGGCCCTCGGGAGGCCGCAGGGGTGTGGTACTGCCAATGATCTGCACCAGGCGCTGGGCAGCAAATGCCAGTTGCACATCCATCAGTGCAACCCCGGCCAGTTGCCACGACGGGTTCGGTGCGCCGGGTGCGCGGTAGTAGGTGATGCCGTTGTGCTCACGCAGTTTAGTGGCCTGCACCAGGCTGGATTCGGGTTGGCCCAACCGATAACCCAGCATATCGAGCGGATCAGCAAAGCCTGGTTGTGCCAGGAACAGGAGCACACCGGTTAGCCAGGGCAATACGGGGGGCATCGATCGACGCATGGTCAAGGACTCCGTGGAAACTTGGCGGCGCGATGCTGTACTGCCCAGGCATCACGCCGCCCTATTATCCACGGCTTAGCTTCCGATCGGAATCGTCCGCCCGCGACTTGAGTGTGGCAGCTCAATCTTTTCCATGGTGAGCGTGAGCACGCCGTTCTTGAAGTTGGCCTTGATGGCGTCCCGATTGGCGTTCTCCGGCAGGTTCAGCACGCGCTGAAAGCTGCCGTACGAGCGCTCCACCCGGTGCAGGTGGCCATCCTTATGCACCTGCTCCTGGCGTTTCTCGCCGCGCACAACCAGCACATCATCTTCCAACGTGACATGGATATCTTTTTCCTCCACGCCAGGCACTTCCAAGGAAATCCGGTACTCGCCGGCGGTTTCCTGGATGTCCAGGGCGGGCCTTAGCGTACCCTGCCACTCGGCCGCAAGCTGGGGCAGATTCAGGGATGGGAACCCCGATCCGAAGCCACGAAAGGCATCGTCGAACAAGCGATCGATCTCGCGGTGCAGCTGCAGCAGCGGGCTCATGGGCCCCGCCGTGGCCGGACTGGCATCGCGCTTGCTCTGGGACAGCGCTTGCTGCTCGTCCTGCTCCTTCATGAACCAGTTCCATGGCGCCAGTCTATTCAGGTCCATTG
>JBJHDG010000262.1:0-3763 GCA_050486425.1 Pseudomonadales bacterium
TCTACGGCCTGGCCAACACCCACTTGGATGGCGACTGGCCCAAGGTGCGCCTGGGCAAGGCGGCCCTGGCCGCAGCCCTGCCGGCACTGACCCCGGAAGCCATGCTGGCGATACTGGCCGACACTACCCAGCCGCCGGATGCGGCCCTGCCACAGCGGGGACGGGAGCTGGCCTTTGAACGCCGGGTCGCCCCCTGCTTTATCCGCGGTGAGCAGTACGGCACCCGCGCCAGCACAGCGCTGATTTTGGATGCGCGGCAGATCAGTCTGGTGGAACAGGGCTTTGGGCCAATGGGGGCACCAGATACGAAAGTCGAGCTGCAAGTTCCGGTGCGCAGCACCCAGCGCTAGTTAGCACCCGCCCGATACCCAGGCACCGCCCGCCCCAGCCCGGCATTGATAAGCTGCTCACGCATGAACTGATGAATTTCGTCGGTCTGCTGCATTTTCAGCACCTGGGCCAGCATGCGTCTGGATTGGTGCATGGAGATATTGCGGATTACCCACTTCACCTTCGGCAGGTTGGTGGCATTCATGGACAGCACATCGTAGCCCATGGCCAAACAGAGCACGGCGCCGGCCGGCGTACCGGCCATTTCGCCGCAGATGCCCACCGGCTTGTTTTCCGCGTGGGCCGCCTTGGCCACTTCACGCAGCGCCGCCAATACCGCCGGATGCAGCTCCTGATACAGGCTGGCAACCCTGGGGTTGTTACGATCCACCGCCAGCATGTACTGGGTTAAGTCATTGGAACCCACCGAGAGAAAATCCACGCGCCTGGCCAGTTCCCGCGCCTGGTACACGGCGGCCGGCACTTCTACCATCACGCCCACTTCCGGTATTTGCACATTCAGACCTTCTTCCTGCACCTCGGTCAGTGCCCGCTGCACCAGCACCTTGGCCTCTTCCAGTTCGCCCACACTGGAAATCATGGGCAGCATGATGCGCAGCTTGCCGCTTAAACCATTGCTGGCTTTGATCATGGCCCGCACCTGCGCCATGAAAATTTCCGGATGGTCCAGGGTGACGCGAATGCCGCGCCAGCCCAGAAACGGGTTGTCTTCCTTGATGGGGAAATACGACAGGGCCTTGTCGCCACCGATGTCCAGGGTGCGCATGGTCACCGGACGCGGGCTGAATGCCTGCATGTGATCATGGTAGATGAGGCGCTGTTCTTCTTCGGTGGGAAATCTGTCCTTGGTCATAAAGGGCACTTCGGTGCGGAACAGTCCCACACCTTCCGCGCCCCGATCCAGGGAACGGCTGATATCGCCGGTCAAGCCGATATTCACCCACAGCCGCACCCGGGCACCGTCCTTGGTCACACTGGGTAGTGCCCGCAGCTCCTCCAGTTCACTGGTGAATTCCCGCTCTTCTTCCAATAGTTGCTGGAACTGGCTGGTGAGCGCACGGCTGGGATTGGCGTACACCTGGCCACCGGAGCCGTCCACGATCAGGGCCTTGCCTTCCAAGGCAAACAGCGGCAGATCCACCGCACCCATCACCGTGGGGATATCCAGTGCCCGGGCCAAAATGGCGATATGGGAACTGCCGGACCCACGCACGGAAACGATGCCCTTGAGATTGCCGGCGGGAATTTCCGCCATCATGGCCGGGGTAACTTCTTCGCCCACCAGCACGCAGTCACTGGGAAAATTGGTTTTCTTCTGGCGGATATCCTGCAGATAGGCCAGCACCCGTTGTCCCAGCTCGCGCACGTCGGCGGCGCGTTCACGTAAATAGGAATCTGTCATTTTTTCGAACTGGCGCACGTGCTCCAGAATCACCTTGCGCACGGCGCCCTGCGCCCATTGTCCGGCGGAAATTTCGGCCCGGATTTCACCGGCCAGGGCGTCATCATCGAGCATATGCAGATAGGCATCGAACAATGCCATCTCTTCCCGGGGCAGACTCTGGGACAGCTGCTGCCCGATCAGCTTGATGTCCTGGCGCACGGCCACGATGGCACGCTCAAACACCATCAACTCAACGCTGACATCCTCGGCTTCCCGATCCGGCACGGTTTCCAGGTTGGCAGTGGGATGCACCACCAGGGCGGTACCAAAGACAATGCCGGGCGCGCCCGGCACACCCTGGAAACAGGTATCGGCACGTTCGCCAATGGCGGCGCTGAACTGACTGATGTCGCCGGTGATCTGGGCATGGGCGATGACGCCGGCGAGCTGGGCGGAGAGGGTTACCAGAAAGGCTTCTTCACTCTCATCAAACTTGCGCCGGGCGCGCTGCTGCACCACCAATACGCCCAACACCTTGCGGTGATGGATGATGGGCACGCCCAGAAACGCGTGGAAGGGTTCTTCACCGATCTCCGGCAGATAATAGAAGCTGGGATGCTGGGTGGCGTCTTCCAGGTTGATGGGTTCAGCCCGGGTGCCCACCAGGGTCACCAGACCTTGGCCACGCTCCAGAAACAGATGCCCCACCGCGCTGGGATTCAAACCCTCGGTGGCCACAAACAGATAGCGCTCACCGGTGGGGTCCACCAGGTACACCGAACAGACCTCGGTGCCCATGGCTTCGCGCACCCGGCTGACGATGATGTCCAGGGCGCGCCGGAAGTTGGCAGCGGCATTGACGTCCTGAACGATGTAACGCAGGGTTTCAAGCATAGGCCGGGTCCGTGATCTCCAACGCCGGCGCCAGTTCGCGCAGGGCGCGACGGTACACATCGCGCTTGAAAGAGACCACCTGGCCCACCGGATACCAGTAACTCACCCAGCGCCAGTCATCGAACTCGGGCTTGGGCCCGCCCGCCACACAGACCGCTGCGTCTGCCGCCAGCATCTGCAGCAGGAACCACTTCTGCTTCTGGCCCTTAAAATCAGGCTCGGAATTGGAACGGCGCAGCCGTTTCGGCAACCGATAGTGCAGCCAGCCATGGGTACAGGCCAGGATCTTCACGCACTGCGGCGCCAGCCCCACTTCCTCCTGCAGCTCCCGGAACAGGGCTTCCTCGGCCGTTTCCTGGGCCTTGATGCCGCCCTGGGGGAACTGCCAAGCGTCCTGCCCCACGCGCCGCGCCCAGAGCACCTGGCCCTGGGCGTTGGTGAGCACGATGCCCACGTTGGGGCGGTATCCGTCAGCGTCGATCAATGGGTTGTCCTCTCGCTGGGCTGGCGTCGGCGTCGGCGCCGGCCCGCTGCCTGCAGGCCATGGACCGATGATTGTTCCATAAGCCGGCCAATCTCAGCAAAGGCCGTTATCAAGGCGCCCGCACCGCACCTTGACTGCGCTCAAAGTGCCGGGCCCACCCGCAAAAACCAGCATTTCAGGTAGGCGCTGTCGCTGAGCATGGGATGAATCGGGTGATCCGGCGGCATGCTGCCGCGCCCGACCAGGGTGAACTCTCGCCGGGCCTGGCGGGCAGCAGCCCGGATCAGGGACAGGTGCGCCGCCTCATCCAGCAGGGCGGAACAGGAGCAGCTCACCAGGATGCCGCCTTCTGCCACCCGCTGCAGCGCCAGCCGGTTCAGCTGCCGGTAGTGGTCCTGGCCCTTTTTCAGGTCCTTGCGCCTGGGAATCAGGCCCGGCGGATCCAGAATGACCCAGTCATAGCTGTCCTGGCTGGCGGCCAGCCATTGGCTGACATCAGCACGCTCAGCATGCACCTTGCCTGCCACCTGATTGCGGGCGGCATTCTCCAGCACACCGGCCACCGCCCCAGCGCTGGCGTCCACCGCCAGCACGCTGTCGGCACCCGCCAGCGCCGCCTGCACACTCCAGGCACCCAAATAGCTGTACAG
>JBJHDG010000263.1:0-3752 GCA_050486425.1 Pseudomonadales bacterium
CCGGTACCCTGGACGGCGACAGCATCAGCGGCCGGGTGGACATGGGCATGCTGGGCCAAGGCTCCTTCAGCGGCACTCGCAACTGACCTGCCACGGGCAGGTGCGCACAGCGTACCTGCCCAGGGCCAGCCGCCTCTGGCATACTCAGACCCAGTCCAGATTGAGGGCGGGCCATGGCCTGGTATCGACCACTCGCAGACAAATCGAATGCTGAATGGATTGCCCTGTACGAGCGCAGCCACCAGCACCCGGCAAACCGTTTCTGTCACAGCCTTGGCATCCCGCTGATTATTCTGTCGCTGCTGCTACTACCTTTGCTGCTGGCTTGGCCAGGACTTTGGCAGTGGCCACTGGCGTTGTTCGTGCTGGGTTGGGTGTTGCAATTCATTGGTCATGCCTTCGAACGCAAGCCGCCGGAATTCTTTGCCGACTGGCGCTTTCTGCTGGTGGGTGCGCGCTGGTGGGTGGCCAAGGCGCTAAGGCGCCTTCCTGAATAATTGGCGCTAAGGCGCCTTCCTAACCAAGAGGCGCGCAAGCGCACGGAAAGGAACCCTGAGCACAGGCGCAGGTCGCATGGAGGGAGTTGCGTAAATGGACGGCAATCGACAGGAGGCGGCATGAAAGCTTTTCTCTCCACCTTGGGCCTGCTGAGCAGTCTCTGGTTCGGGATGGTTGGTGCCCACGCGGGTGCGCTCAATCCGGGTGACATGGCGCCGGATTTTGAGCTGCCAGGCACTGATGGCAAGGTCTACCGTCTGTCCGACTTTCGCGGCGAAGAGGCCGTAATCCTGGCTTGGTTTCCCAAAGCCTTTACCAGGGGCTGCACCATCGAATGCAAATCCCTGGCAGAAAATGGGCACCTGTTGGATGCCTTTGCCGTTACCTACTTTATGGCCAGCGTCGATCCGCTGGAAACCAACGTCAGTTTTGCCGCAGAGACCGGCGCCCACTTTCCCCTGCTCAGTGATGAAAGCAAAGACGTGGCCCGCGCCTATGGCGTGCTCAACACTTTCGGTGTTGCCAGCCGGCACACTTTCTACATTGGCAAGGACGGCCGCAT
Source organism: Pseudomonadales bacterium (assembly GCA_050486425.1). GTDB lineage: Bacteria > Pseudomonadota > Gammaproteobacteria > Pseudomonadales > Azotimanducaceae > SKXG01. Next base: position 1,061 of record JBJHDG010000263.1, read on the forward strand.
TCTGGCCATCGACCGCAACGTGCGGCCTTCCACTTCTGCCGAAGACATGGCGGCGAAACTGGCCGAGCTGCAAGTCAATCGCCGCTGACCATGCCCAAACCCTTGCTGCTGACGCTGCTGCTGGCGGCTTTATCGGGCTGCTGCCCTGAGCAAACCCTGGATGAGCGCGGCTGGCCAAAGGAGCTGGTGCTGGGTCTGGTACCGGCCCTGGAAGCCGAAGCCCTGGTGGAAAATCTGGCGCCACTGACGGATTACCTGAGTACGGAGCTGGGTGTACCGGTACGTGCTTTCGTGCCCCAGGACTATACCGGGCTGGTGGAAGCCCTGGGTGCAGGCCGCGCCGACATCGGCATGCTCCCGCCCTTTGCCACCATGTTGGGGATGCAGCGCTACGATATTGAACCCATCCTGGTTTCCATGCGTCGAGGTGCCACCGGCTACCGTTCCCAGTGGCTGACCCACGATGCCAGCATTTGCGCCGAGCCACCGCAACCGGATGAGAACGGCATGCTGCAGTGCCAGGGCGAGCTGACCAGCATGCGTGGCCACAACGTGGCTTTTATCGATCCCAATAGCACCTCCGGCTTTCTATTTCCGGTATTACAACTCCGAGATGCCGGCATTGATCATGAGCGTGATCTGCGTGGCCTCTTTGTCGGCCGGCATGACGCAGCCGTGCTGGCGGTGTACAGCGGTGACCTGCGCTTCGCGGTGTCCTATGATGATGCCCGCAACATGGTGCGGCCACAGTATCCGGACGTGGGCGAAAAAGTCATTGCCTTCGCCCACACTGAAATGATGCCCAATGATGGCGTCCAGCTGCGCGCGGGACTGCCGGCCGACCTGCGCCAAGCAATCCGGGATGCCTTTGTCAATCTGGCCCGATCCCAGGCCCACTTGCCGGAACAGGAAAAGCTGCTGTGGATTCTCTATGAGATTGATGACTTCACCGACGCCACCCCGGATCTATACGCACCAGTGGCCGCTGCCTACCAACTCCTGCGCCAATAATTTGCAGGCGCAATCATGAGCGCGCCGGCCGGGCACCACCAACAAGCCAGCATTGAGTTTCGTCAGGCAAATCTTGTCTATGCCAATGGCACTGTTGGCATGCGCAACCTGAATCTGCGCATTGAACCTGGCGAGTTCGTGGTCATCGTGGGTTCCAGTGGTGCCGGCAAATCCACCCTGCTGCGCACCATCAATGGCCTGAATCCGCTCAGCAGCGGCAGCGTACTGGTGGGTGGCGTCCCTGTGCCCCAACGCGAAGGTGCCGAGTTGAGGCGGCTGCGCGCCCGCATCGGCATGATCTTTCAGGACTTCCGCCTGATCAAACGTTTGAGCGTCCTGGCCAATGTGTTGGTGGGGCGTCTGGCCCATGTGCCAGCCTGGCGCGCATTGCTTAATCTCTGGCCGGCCCAGGACAGAGCCATTGCCTACGCCGCGCTGCAACGGGTGGGGATTGCCGAGAAAGTCTGGGAAAAAGCCAGCCAGCTTTCCGGCGGCCAGCAACAGCGGGTCGGCATTGCCCGGGCCCTGGCCCAGGAACCCGCCATTCTGCTTGCCGATGAGCCTGTGGCCTCGCTGGATCCAATCACCTCACGCCAGGTGCTGGATGATCTGGTACGCATCAATCGAGAGCTGGGAATCACCACACTGGTGAATCTGCACTTTCTCGATCTGGCAAAGGAATACGGACAACGCATTATCGGCTTGCGCCAAGGCGAACTGGTGTATGACGGTCGCGCCGATGCGGTAACCGATGCCGACTTCCAGCGCATCTATGGCCGCAGCGTCACCGCAGATGATTTGAAACGGCATGAAGACTCAGTCTGAGCAACCGCCTGCACAACCCGGCCAACGCTGGTGGCTGTGGCTGCTGGCAAGCCTGGTGCTGCTGCTGATGACCTGGTGGTCTGCCCACGGCATTGGCTTTTCCCTGTGCGAGCTGGTTTGCAATCTGGGACGGGGCGAACGCCTGCTACGGGAATCCTGGCCACCAGATATCGGTTTTCTGCCCAGGCTGCTGGCGCCCATGCTGGAAACCGTGCAGATCGCCATCATTGGCACTGTGGTGGGCGCACTTCTGGCCGTACCCATGAGTGTGATTGCTGCCCGCAATCTGAGCCGGCACTGGCCGATCTGGTTTGGTGGCCGTCTGTTTATGAACAGTCTGCGCACCCTGCCGGACTTGTTCTGGGCCATGTTGTTTGCGGCAGCGGTGGGCTTTGGCCCCATCGCCGGCGCGCTCTCGTTATGCGTATTCACCTTTGCGGTGGTTTCCAAACTCTATTCCGAATCCCTGGAAGCCGTGGACATGAGCCTGGCGGAAAGTGTGCGCGCCTGTGGCGGGTCCTGGTTACAGATGGTGCAGTTCGGCGTGCTGCCCCAGGCGCTGTCACACTATGTGTCCTATGTGCTCTATGCCTTTGAGTTGAATATCCGCGCCTCCATGATTCTGGGCTTGGTGGGTGCCGGCGGCATTGGCATGATTCTGGAAACCCAGCGCTCCAATTTTGAATACGAACGCGTCACGCTCATCGTGTTGGTGGTGTTGCTGGCCGTGTTGGCCATCGAGCAGATTTCCGCATCGATCCGGCGCCGCCTGCAATGAGACCACCAGCGCCCCCCTACCGAATTGGCTGGGCCAGCTATCTCAGCTTTGCCATCGCCGCGCTGTTTATCCTTTGCC
>JBJHDG010000264.1:0-3729 GCA_050486425.1 Pseudomonadales bacterium
GACCTGCGCCATATGGACTGGCGCGTTACCGCACGCCTGGGCAAGCCGCACACCAAGCTCTTTCACCAGGAGCAGCAGCAGCCCTGCCTGCTGCTGGTGGACCAGCGCCCAACCCTGTTTTTCGGTACGCGCCGCGCCATGAAGTCGGTGGCCGCCGCCCAGGCCGCGGCGCTGCTGGCCTGGCAGGCGCTGGCCCGGGGCGACCGGGTGGGTGGCCTGATCCTGACGGCGGATGGGTGCCAGGGTCTGCCGCCCAGGGCGGGAGACACCGGCGTTGTGCAGCTGTTGCAGCAACTGGTGCTCGCCAATCAGACGCTGGCCCGGCCGCAGCCGGCGGGCGCCACCCCGGCAGCCGCTGCGCCGTCGCTGGACAGCGCGCTGGCAATCTGGCAACAGCAACGACTCAAGGGGGCGCGCCTCTACGTAATCAGCGAATTTCCTGCCCCGGCAATGAGCGCGGACTTGTTTGCCCGCTTGGGCGCACTGGCGCTGCATAACGAACTGGCCTGCCTGGATATCTTCGATCCCCTGGAGGCCAGCCTGCCCCGGGCTGGCCACTACCTGCTGCGTCAGCAGGACGGTCGCCAGCTGCACCTGGATACCCGCCAACCCGACCTGCGTCAGCAACACGTCCAGGCGTTCGCCCAGCGCCAGCACCTGCTGCGCCAGGCCTGCGCCCGGCACGGCCTGCACTGCCTGCAGCTCTCCACGGCGGATGCACCCCTGCAGGGCCTGGCGCCCTGGCTGCGCGCAGGCTGAGCCCATGCCCACAGACTTTGTCAGCGTCCTGGAGCTGCGCGATCTGGCACTACCACCGACACCCGGGCTCTGGCCGCTGGCCCCGGGCTGGTGGCTGCTTGCGGCTTTGCTGCTGCTGGCAGTGGGCCTGGCTTGGCGCTGGTATCGACGACGCCAACAGCAGCGCCGTCCCTATCAACTTGCCCGGCAGCAGCTGCTGCAACTGAGCCAGGCCTGGCAAGCGGGGCGCCTGACCCACCATACCTACCTGGACGCCAGCAATACCCTGCTGAAACAGCTCTGCCTGCATGTCCGTGGCCAGACCGAGGTGGCTGTACTCTGGGGCGAGCCCTGGTTGCAGTGGCTGGATCATGCCATGGGCGAACCCGTCTTCAGCCAGGGTCCGGGCCAGGCCCTGGGTGATCTTCGCCTGCAACCCCAAGTGCAGCCGGACGCGGCTTTACCGCACCTGTTATTGCGCCTCCTGCAACACTGGGAGCGGCAGCCGTGCTGAGTCAGCTCCAGTTCCATTGGCCCTGGCTGTTGCTGTTATGGCCGCTGCCTGGGCTGTTACGGCTACTGCTGCCGAGCCTGCCCAGGCCACAGCCCGCCCTGCAGGTACCCGACCTGAGTCGGTTCAGCACGGCACAGCCCCGGCCCGCAGCGGCGTCTGTACGCAGCAGCAAACTGCGCCTGGGCCTGCTCTGGCTGATCTGGACGCTGTTGCTGCTGGCGGCCGCCCGCCCCTACTGGCTGGGCCCAACCACCCAGCTCCCCGACAGCGGCCGCGACCTGCTGCTGGCAGTGGATCTGTCCGGCTCCATGAATATTGATGACATGTACCTGGGCAGTCGCCAGGTAACCCGGCTTGATGCCGTAAAAGCCGTGCTGCAGGACTTTGTGGCAAGGCGCCAGGGCGATCGGGTGGGGCTGATTCTGTTCGGCACCCAGGCCTATGTGCATGTACCCCTGACCCTGGATCTGGCCACGGTGCTGTACCTGCTGGAGGAGGCCAGTGTGGGCATTGCCGGACCCAGAACCGCCATCGGCGATGCCATTGGCCTGGGAGTGCGCTATCTGGAATCACGCCCCGGCGACGGCAAGGTGATAATTCTGCTCACCGATGGTGCCAATAACGCCGGCCAGCTGGAGCCGCTGCAGGCAGCGGAAATCGCCGCCCGCCAGCAGGTGCGAGTGCATACCATTGGCGTGGGTGGCGGTGGCGCCCTGCCGGGACGGCTGCTTACAGCGCCCGGACGCATGCTGGATCCGGGCACCGAGGTGGATGCCCTGAGTCTGCAGCAAATCGCGCAACGCACCGGCGGTCAGCACTTTATGGCCAGCAACACCGCCGAACTGGAAGGTATTTACCTGCTGCTGGATCAACTGGAGCCCATCAGCCTGGATGGCCGCAGCGTGCGCCCCACCCGAGCCCTGGGTCACTGGCCCCTGGGCGCCGCCCTGGGACTTTGGAGCCTGTTGTTGTTACCCCTGGGGCGCGACCATGGTTGAAGCCTGGCAGGCATTTCACTTTTTGCGTCCGGCCTGGTTGCTGGCGCTGCCGGTGCTGGCCTGGCTGAGCTGGCGTCATCTGCGCCAGGCAACAGGCGCCAGCGCCTGGCAGCAGGTGGTGGATCCGGCGTTGCTGCAGGCACTGCTACGTCAGCCGCCGAACGCCCGCCAGGCAGGACGGCTGCAGCTGCTGATGCTATTGGCCGCCCTGCTGGCTTGCCTGGCCCTGGCAGGCCCCAGCTGGCAGCGCCTGCCCAGCCCGGTGGCTGCCCCGGCGGACCCCCTGGTGATCGTGCTGGATCTGTCCAGCGCCATGCTGGTGCAGGATGTGCCGCCATCACGGCTGGAACGGGTACGGTTCAAAATCGCTGACCTGCTGCAACAGCGGGATGGTGCCCCCACCGGGCTGGTGGTGTTTGCTGGTGATGCCCATCTGGTGACGCCACTCACTGAGGATGCCAACACCCTGCTGCATATGCTGCCCCAACTTCATCCCAGCATCATGCCGCTGCCCGGCAGTAACAGCGCCCATGGCTTGCAGCTGGCGCGCGACCTGCTGGCACGCACCGGCGTCAGCCAAGGCCAGATCCTGCTTATCAGCACCGGCCTGCGCGGCAGTGCCATGACCGATATGGAAACCCGGATCGCCAGTGCCGCGCGCCATGGCAGTCGCCACTTTCCCATCTCGGTGCTGGCTGTCGGCACCAGCGCCGGTGGGCCGATTCCCCTGGACGACCTGGGCCAGTCCGGTCGCCTGCTACAGGATGCGGGCGGCCAGACCATCCTGGCGAGCCTGGATGAAGCGCCCCTGCAGGCACTGGCGCAACAGGGCTTTGGCCGCTTTGCCCACCTCACGGATTCGGCAATGGACCTGGAATACCTGTTGGCCACACCGCTACCCCAGGCGCCCGGACAAGCCCTTAGCGATGCGGGCTTTGATACCTGGGCCGACCAGGGCTATTGGCTGCTGCTGCCGCTGTTGGCGCTGGCGGTACTGGCGTTCCGGCGCGGCGCACTGCTCTGCCTGTGCCTGGTGCTGGCCCTGCCCGCCGAGGCCGACAGCGGCTGGCGCAGCCTGTGGCAGCGCCCGGATACCCAGGCCCATGCGCTGCTGCAGGCTGGGCAACCGGCCCAGGCCGCCGCACGCTTTCAGGATCCACGCTGGCGTGCTGTGGCGGCCTACCGGGCCGGGGACTACACCCAGGCCGCGCAAGGCTTTGCCCAGGATCCCAGTGCTGATGGCCACTACAACCGGGGCAATGCCCTGGTTCGGCTGGGCCTGCTGCAATCCGCCATGGAGGCCTATGAGGAAGCCCTGCTGCGGGATCCCGGGCATCAGGATGCCCGCTACAACCTGCAACAACTGCGCAATCTGCAGCAGGCCTCACGTCCGGCCGGATCCGAGCACCCGGAGCGGCGCAGCGGCCAGGATCAGGGCGAAACCAGCGGCGGTGACCAGGCCCAGGGCGGCAGGTCCGA
>JBJHDG010000265.1:0-3705 GCA_050486425.1 Pseudomonadales bacterium
CATCACGGCGACCTGATCGGCATAACGCGCTACCACGCCCAGGTCATGGGTGATCAACATCAGGGCGGCGCCGGTTTCCCGGGTCAGCGCTTTTAGCAGCGCCAAAATCTGCGCCTGCACCGTCACGTCCAGAGCAGTGGTGGGTTCATCGGCAATGATCAGTTGCGGTGCGCAGGCCAGTGCCATGGCGATCATCACACGCTGGCGCATGCCGCCGGAGAATTCATGGGGATAGGCATCCATGCGTTGGCGGGCATCGGGAATGGCCACCTTGGCCAGCAGTGCTTCGGCTTCCGCCATGGCCGCACGCCAGCTCAGGCCACGATGCAGTACCAGGGGTTCCGCCACCTGCTTGCCAATCTTCAGCACTGGATTCAGTGATGACATGGGTTCCTGAAAAATCATGGCGATCTGATTGCCGCGGACCTGCCGCATCTGCGCCTGGGACAGCTGGCACAGGTTGTTGTCGGCAAACAGGATGCTGCCCTGTTCAATGCGACCGTTATCACCCAGTAGGCCCAGGATGGACATGGCGGTGACACTTTTGCCAGAGCCGCTTTCGCCCACTATGGCCAGGGTTTCACCAGCCGCCAGACTGAGATTGACGCCATCCAGGGCACGGATGCGGCCACGCTCGGTGCCAAAGCTGACGCTTAAATCCTTGATTGCCAGCAGTGGCCTGGTCATGGCGCAAATCCCAGTTCGGCTTTCAACTGCCGATCGATCCAAATCCGGGCATAAATGGGGCCAGGCCGGACCGCGCCCACCCGCAGTTCGCCGCCATAGTTGCGCACCCAAGGCCACCAGGCGCTGTAGATGTATTCCGTGGGCAGCCAGAGATAGGGCGCTTGCTCCATGATGTCGATGGTGAGCGCGCGCACGGCCTGCACGCGTTCGGCTTCATCGCGCAGCTGAAACATCTGGTGAATACGCTGATCGTAATCCGGATCTGCGTACATGGCGGGGTTCCAGGTCTGCCCGCTGACAAAGCTTTTGCGCAAGGTGGTGAAAGGATTTACATGGCCGCTGTTCATCAGATAGCCCGGCGCATGGGTACGGGTAGTCATGGCAGATAAAAAGGCGCCGTATTCCATGGGTTGGATGCGCATGCGCACGCCCACCTGACGCAGATAATCCTCCAGCAGTGGGATCAGATCCATGTGGGTGGGAATGCAGGCGCAGACCTGCACATTGAATTCGAAACCATTGGGATAACCGGCTTCCGCCAGCAGGCGCCGGGCCTCGACAGGATCATAGTCGAACAGTGCCTGCACGCTGGCCGGCATGTCCGCCAGTGGTTGGAAGTAGTCGCCAAAGTCCGGGTGCTGAGGATAGGCCATCAGTTCTGCATGGCCACCATAGAACCGCTCGACGATTTCCCGTTGGTTCACCGCGAGATTGATGGCCCGGCGCACGCGCACATCGTCGAAGGGTTTGCGATCCACCCGCATGGCCATAAAGGTGCCGCCGGTGGAGAGCCAACGTGACCATTGCAGCTCCGGCGTGCTGGCTTGTAAATGTTCCACCGCAATCCAGCGGATGGATTCCAGGATATCCAGCCGGGCGGTGCGCAGCGCGCTGAGGTAGGTGGCCTCGTCCTTGATGATGCGATAGATCACCTGATCCACATAAGGCAACGGATAGGCAACACCGTCGATAATCTCCTGATCCCAATAGTTGTCAATGCGCGTATGCACCTGGGAGTTACCCTGCAGATAGCGGGTCAGGCGAAACGGTCCGGTGCCGGTGAGGTTGCGCCAGTGTCTGGCATCAAACTGGGCCAGTTCGCGGGGCACAATGCCGGAGTAATAACCATAGCCAAATCGGTACATCCATTCGGCGTTGTATTCGCTGAATTTGAACACCACCTCATGGCTGCCGCGGGCGCTGACGCTGGCCACATGATCAAAATAATTGGGAATCTTGCGCGGGCTGTCTCTGAGCAGTTCAAAGGTGAACACCACATCTTCCGCATCCAGTTCCCGCGCCGCCATCAGGCCAGGCTTGGCATGGAAATGGATATTGCGTCTGAGCCGGATCACCAGGGTGAGCGGATCTTCCCAATACCAGGTTTCTGCCAGCTCGCCACGGATACTGTCGGTAGGCAGATAGGCGTCCGAGATAAAACGGTAGGGACCGCCGCGACTGGTGGCCAAATCCAGATTGCCGGCAAACAATTGTTCGCGCACCAGGCCGGTGTCATGGTTGCTTTTCCAGGTCCAGTCCGCCGGATCCCAGGACAGCGCGGAGATGCTGATGCTCACGGTGCCCACATTGAGCGTGCCGCCATATTCGGGGGTGGTGCGCAGCATGGCCGCGGCAATGTACTGGGCGCGCTGTTCATGGCTCAGTCCCTGATGCCGACTGCCGGCCAACAACCAGAGCAGCGCAGCGATCAACAGCAGGGCGCCCAGCCATTGCAGCAGGCGCCGCAGCAAACGCCGACCTAAATAGGCTGCAACTTTCATCGGCTACCCCGCATGCGTGGATCCAGCAAGTCGCGCAGGGCATCACCAAACACATTGATGGCATACACCACCAGGGTGAGACAAAGGCCGGGCGCGATGGCGAGCCAGGGTGCCAGATACATATAAGTACGACCGTCACTGCTGAGCATGGCACCCCAGGTGGGCGCCGGCGGTGGTACGCCCAGGCCCAGAAATGACAGCCCGGCCTCGGCCAGAATCACGGCGCCCACCCGGGTGGTGAACAGCACAATCACCACCGGCATCACATTGGGCAGAATATGCCGCCAAAGAATGGCCATGGTGCGAGCACCCATGGATTGGGCGGCATGGGTGTACATGTTTTCCTTCACCGACAGCACCGCGCCGCGCACGATACGGGAACCACCGATGCCATACAGCAGCCCGAGAATAATGATGATCTGAGTCACGCCGGGACCAACAATGGACACCACCACAATCAGCAGCACCAGATCCGGAAATGTCATCCAGGCATCCACAAAACGTTGGATCAGCATATCGGTGCGTTTGCCCAAATAACCCGACAGCAGACCCAGCACGATGGACACCAGGGTGGCCAGGCCAGCGGCGAGAAAGCCCACCAGCATGGAAAGTTGTGCGCCGAGCAAAATGCGGGAGAACAGATCCCGTCCGAGATGATCGGTGCCGAACCAGTGCTGCCAGGACGGTGCCTGCAAGCGCAGGCTCAGATCCGTGTCGTTGGCACCATAGGGCGCCAGCAGGGCCGCAAACAGGCCGCAGAACAAAAACAGCATAAAGATGGCGCCACCGGCGGCGCCCAGGGGTTTTTCCCGTGCCAGTCGCCGTACGAAGGCCAGCACTGGCAGTTGTTGCAAACGTTGTCGCAGTGTCGGCACAGGTAATGGCAAGCTGGTGGTCGCCATCAGTGCCGCACCTTGGGATCCAGCAGCCCGTAGGTGAGGTCTACCAGCAGATTGATGAGCAGGATGGCCAGGCCCACCACCAGGAACACGCCGGAAATCACCGGATAATCGCGACTGAAGACGGCTTCCAGCAGCAGCAGACCCATGCCAGGCACCACAAAGATCTGCTCCATGATCACAGCGCCACCAATCAGCAGGGGCGCCTGCAAGCCAATCAAGGTGACCACGGGAATCAGACCGTTACGCAGTGCATGTCGCACCACCACCCAGGGTTCGCTCAGGCCCTTGGCGCGGGCGGTGCGGATGTAATCCTGGCGCATCACCTCCAGCATCAT
>JBJHDG010000266.1:0-3695 GCA_050486425.1 Pseudomonadales bacterium
TCCCATGAGCTGGCGCTGGCTGCTCTGGCTGGGGGTATCACTGGTGCTGCTGCTGGCGTTGGCGCTGGTGAGTTATTCCGCCCTGGCCCAGGGGATGCAGATCCCGCCGGTGGCGGAACGTGACCCCAATCCGGTGACCAGCCCACGCCTGCAGGTACGGGAGGTGCGGCTGCGCGCTTTCCCGGAAGTGCCTGGATTGTCGCTGACGGCAGAGGACGTCGCAGCCTTCATCGCCGCATGGCTGGCCACCCAGCAGGCCGCCCAACAGCCTGCGGCCCATGGTTTTACTGCGGAGGAGTTGACCTCTGTGGCCCAGCTGCTGGCTGCACTGGGTATACACGAGCCGGGTGCGATGCTGTCTGCGGCCGGTGCCGCAGAGCTCAGTGCTCTGATCACAGGTCAGAAGCGACGGCGCGGCCTTTCCCTGGTGGAACTGGAGCGACTGGCGGCCGACCTGACTCAGCTGTTCCGGCAGCATGGCCTGCCCTTGGCAATTGCCTATGTGCCGGTGCAGCAGGTGCAGGATGGCGTGGTGGAGTTGGTGCTGCTGCCCGGTGAACTGGCGGCGGTGGAGGTGCATACCCAGGGTAGTTTCCCGGTGGCGCTGGTGGCCCAGGCATTGGCACCACAGCAGGGCCAGGTGGTGCAGCACCAGCCCGTTGCTGCCGCCTTGTTCCGTCTCAACGAATTGCCTGGCGTAAGAGCCAGAGCCCATTTCCGTGCTGGCCCGGACGTGGGCACCAGTATCATGGATTTGCGTGTGGGCTATCCCCGCATCTGGGATGCCCGGGTGCGGCTGGATAACCATGGCACCCGCGAGACCGGCCATGGCCGCCTGCTGCTGGAAGGCAGCTGGTACAACCCCCTGGGGCAGGCTGACAGTCTGAGTCTGGGCTTGGGAACCAGCATGGCACCCGCGGACGCCCGCAGTGGGTATCTGGATTACTGGCTACCGGTGCTGAGCATCAACAATGCGTTGGGAGCTCGGCTTGCGGTGCAGGATTTCGACTGGAGCGATGGCACCACCCAGGTGGCGGGCCGCCATCAGCAGGTGCAATTGCAGGGCAGTCATCAGTGGTATCGCAGTCGCGAGCGCAGCATGCAGCTGGGGCTGCTGCTGGGTTGGCACGACCTGGCACTGACCACCGAGACCGGCTTCGAACTGCAGGCACAGCAGCTATGGCTGGGCAGCCTGCGCTGGGATCAGGCGCTGGTCCTGCAGCTGGCACAGGATCCGGCTGCCCATCTGGCCTTGGCTTGGGCAGCGCAGCTGGACCTGGGGCATCTCAGCGACGACCCTGGACTGACGGCACGGCGTCAGGTGGCGCGCTTAAGGCTGGAACTGGACAGCTGGCGCTTGCTTACGGGCGTCATGCTGCCGGGGCCGCAAAAACTGCGCTTGCAGGTACAGGGACAGCTGGCCAATGGCGCCCTGCCGGCCAATCTGCAGCAACCCCTGGCCGGGCCTGGCCTTGCCGCCGGCTACGACCAGCCTGGACTGTCCGCGGATCAAAGCCTGGGGGGGCGCCTGGAATGGCGCTGGCAGCCACCGGGTGAGCTGGATCTGGGATATCTGCTGCTCCTGGCTGATGCTCGCTATGGTCGCCAGGAACGGGCCCTGGGCCGCGATCCCTGGTTGTTTCTCAGCACCACAGGTATCGGCTGGGAGCGCCACTGGCGCTTGCCGCAGGGTGGATTACAGCAGCAGCTGCTGTTGGCGCTGCCCGCAGTGGACAAGGGTTTGGATGACATCAGCAGCCGCCGCCGCCCGCGCTTGCTGCTGCAACTGGAGTATCGGCCATGAGCAGGTTGTTACTGCTGTTATTGCTCGGCACCTGGCTGCCGGGTGCCCGGGCCCAGGAGCTGCCGGCGCCACCTTGGACGCCAGCGCAGCTGACCGAGGCGCCGGCGCTGGCGGAACTGCTGCGGCTGGGCGTGCAGCATGAGCTTGCGCCCCAGCAGGGCCAGATTCCCACCCTGGATCCGGCCCTGTTTACCGAGATCAGCCCCTATGCCAGTGAGCAGCAGGCAGTGCGCCTGCCCGACGACCAGCTGCTGGAGTAGCCGGGCGCCCAAGCCCCGCCGACGAGTCAGCTAAGGCGCGCGGGAGTCGTAGGTAATCCGTCAGCCCAAGGCCGGCCTAACCTCTGTTGTAAGCGTGCGCTTACGCCCATGTCCTACAGCGGTCCCATCGGTTATGCACAATGACGCCGGAACCGCTTGCTCAAGGCTGATATAGCTGCACGGATTCAAGCGAATACTCATGATAATTATGTAACTAATTGAAAAATATGTTATTTAATAGACCTGATTATTTTTTAACCAATTCTTCACAATGCCCGGCTTTGCTGGCCTTGCGTCCACCGGATCACACTTATCCTCAAAGTTATCCACAGTCCTGGTGGAAAACTTTGCCGTCTGCCGGGCCTGTGCCCAGACCCGGCAGACGGAGACGCCAGGGCAGTTGTTGCGTATGCTGCGCGGCCAATTTCCTGCTACCAGACCGCTTGCCAACACCCAGGAGCATGAACCGCTATGCAGCCAGTCCAGGACCCAGCATTCCGTGCGCAATTAACCCAGGGCCTCCGCCGGGCGGCCCGCCTGCAGGGCCAGCAGCTGGCCTTGGTGGATGCTGAGCAGCGGCTGACCTGGGCGGAATTTGAGGACCAGGTGGCGCGTTTGGCCGCTGCCTTTTTGGCCCAGGGTCTGCAGCCCGGCGACCGGGTGGCCATGCTGGGAGATAATAGTGCGGCTTATGTGCTGTTTTACTTGGCGACCTTCTGGGCCGGTGGCGTGGCGGTGCCCATCAATACCCGCTGGTCCGGCCCGGAGATTCGGGACTGCCTGGCGGACGCAACGCCGCGCCTGTTGCTCTGCGACAGTCACCATCTGGCGGTGGCACAAGCACTGCGGCCGGACTGCCCCGGGCTTGCCGGTTTGATTCTCACCGACCGGCCGGCCCCTGATGGCGTGCTTGGCATGGCTGCACTGATGGCTGAGCAGACGCCGGTGCCGGATGCCATGCGTGGAGGCGAAGATCTGGCCTGCCTGTTTTATACCGGTGGTACCACGGGCCGGGCCAAGGGCGTGATGCTGTCCCACAGCAACCTGATGGCCAATGCCATGCTGGCGCTGGCAAATATGCAGCTGAATCAGGACACGGTACACCTGCATGTCTCGCCCCTGTTTCATGTGGCGGGCGGCGCGCGCATCTTCAGTGTCACCCTGGCCGGCGGCACCCATGTGGTGCTGCCCAGGTTTGAGCCCAAGGCCTTTCTCACCGCCATCGCCCAGGAGCGGGTCACCCTCACCATCATCGTACCCACCATGCTCAATGCGCTGTTGCAGGCACTGGAAGCGGATGCCGCCCTTGCCGCCATTGATCTTTCCAGTCTGGCGTTGCTGACCTATGGCGCCTCACCCATGCCCGAGGCGCTGCTGCGTCGGGCCATGACCGCCTTGCCCAGGGTGCGTTTCCTGCAGAGCTATGGCATGACGGAAACCTCTCCCGTGATCACCGTGCTGCCGCCGGACTGGCATCAGCCGGATGGTCCGCGCAGCAAGTACCTGGCATCTGCCGGTCGACCGGCATTCAGCGCCGAAGTGGCTATCCTTGACGCAGCGGATCAGCCGGTGCCCACGGGCACGGTGGGGGAAGTCTGTGTACGCGGCCCCATGGTGATGCAGGGTTACTG
>JBJHDG010000267.1:0-3677 GCA_050486425.1 Pseudomonadales bacterium
CGGATACCCTGGATGCCGTTGCCGCCGATCTGGCGCGGCTGTCTCAGGAGCTTGGGCAGCTGGAGTTTCGTCGCATGTTCAGCGGCGAGTTGGATGCCAGCAATGCCTATCTGGATATTCAAGCAGGCTCCGGGGGTACCGAAGCTCAGGATTGGGCGGAAATACTGCTGCGCATGTATCTGCGGTGGGGTGAACAGCACGGATTTGAGACCGAGATTATCGAGGCGTCTCCTGGGGAAGTCGCAGGCATCAAAAGTGCCACGGTGCAGTTCCAGGGTGACTACGCCTATGGCTGGCTGCGTACGGAAACCGGTGTGCATCGGCTGGTGCGCAAGTCTCCGTTTGACTCCGGTAATCGGCGCCACACTTCCTTTGCCTCCGTGTTCGTGGCGCCGGAAGTGGACGAGAACATCGAGATCGACATCAATCCGGCCGATGTGCGGGTGGATACCTATCGCGCCAGTGGCGCCGGTGGTCAGCACGTCAACCGTACCGATTCCGCGGTGCGGTTGACGCATATCCCCACCAACACGGTGGTGCAATGTCAGAGCGATCGCTCCCAGCATCAGAACCGGGACAAAGCCTGGAAACAGTTGCGCGCCAAACTCTATGAGCTGGAGCTGCAAAAGCGCCGGGCCGCGGCCCAGCAATTGGAGGACAGCAAGGCGGATATTGGCTGGGGCAGCCAGATCCGTTCCTATGTACTGGACCAGTCCCGCATCAAGGATCTGCGCACGGAAGTGGAGCGTACCGATACCGGCACTGTGCTGGATGGTGATCTGGATGAATTTATCGAGGCCAGTCTCAAGGCCGGTCTGTAAGCAAGCAGGGTGCAATCTATGTCGGAACAAACCCAGGACGAAAACAGCATCATCCGCCATCGCCGGGAAAAACTGGCCCAGCTGCGCGCTCAAGGTCAGGTTTTTGGCAACAGCTTCCGTCGCGATGCCTATGCCGCCGATTTGCAGCGCGACTGTGCCGAACTGAGCAAGGAAGAGCTGGAGGCAGCGCCGCGACGGGTGGCGGTGGTGGGGCGCATCATGTTTCGTCGGGTGATGGGTAAGGCCAGCTTTATCAGCCTGCAGGATGTCAGTGGCCGCATTCAGGCCTATTTGCGTGCCGAGGCTGTGGGTGACGATGCCTACGCCCAGTTCAATGAGCTGTGGGATCTGGGCGATATCGTGGGTATCACGGGCACCTTGTTCCGCACCAACAAGGGAGAGCTGACCGTGGCCGCCGATTCGGCGCAGATGCTCACCAAAGCTGTGCGGCCATTGCCGGAGAAATTCCATGGCCTGAGTGATCAGGAAACCAGATACCGCCAGCGCTATCTGGATCTGATCATGAATGAATCCAGTCGGCGCACCTTCGCCATCCGTTCAGCCACCATTGCGGCATTGCGGGAATTTTTCCTGGCCCGGGATTTTCTGGAGGTGGAAACGCCCATGATGCAGGTGATTCCGGGTGGCGCCACGGCACGGCCATTTGTCACCCATCACAATGCGCTGGATATGGATTTGTACCTGCGCGTTGCGCCTGAACTGTATTTGAAGCGGCTGGTGGTGGGTGGTTTTGAGCGGGTGTTTGAGATCAACCGCAATTTCCGTAACGAGGGCTTGTCCACCAAACACAACCCTGAATTCACCATGCTGGAGTTTTATCAGGCGTATGCGGATTTTACGGCGCTGATGGATCTCACTGAGCAGTTGTTACGGCATGTGTGTCAACAAGTGCTGGGTAGCACAAGTGTGCAGTATCAAGGCCATGACATTGAGTTTGGCGAACCGATTCCGCGCCTGACCATGACCCAGGCCATTGCCGACATTGGCGGTCTGCCATTGGCCGAGGTCGAGGATGCTGCGCGTTTACCGACGTTGCTGGCGGCCCAGCATATCAAGGTCGAACCCGGCTGGGGGGCAGGGCGCATGCAGATGGAGTTGTTTGAAGCGCTGGTGGAACCCAAGCTGATTCAGCCCACTTTCATCACGGCCTATCCGGCAGAAGTCTCACCCCTGGCAAGACGCAATGATCTAAATCCGGACATCACCGATAGGTTCGAGTTGTTTGTGGCTGGGCGCGAATTAGCTAACGGGTTTTCCGAGCTCAATGATCCTGAGGACCAGGCGCAACGGTTTCTGGCCCAGGTGCAGCAAAAGGACAGGGGTGATCACGAGGCCATGCACTATGACGAAGACTATGTGCAGGCACTGGAATATGGCATGCCGCCCACTGCCGGTGAGGGCATCGGCGTGGATCGGCTGGTGATGCTGCTGGCCGATGCCCCCAGCATCCGTGACGTGTTGCTGTTCCCGCATATGCGGCCCAAACACTAGCCAAGGGCGTATCGGTGTCGGCCGCAGCACCCATCAAGCTGGAAGCCTCCTGGTTGCAGGCCCTGCAAACGGAATTCGAGCAGCCCTACATGCAGCAGCTGAAGGCGTTTCTGCAAGCTGAGCGTGCCCAGGGCAAGGTGATCTATCCCAAGGGCAGTGAGATTTTTGCGGCACTGGATATGACGCCCATCGACCAGGTGCGCGTGGTGATTATTGGTCAGGATCCCTACCACGGCCCGAACCAGGCCCATGGCTTGTGTTTTTCCGTGCGCCCTGGCGTACCTGAGCCACCCTCGCTGCTGAATATCTTTCAGGAAATCAACACGGACATGCGCGATGCCAGTGTGCCCGGCGGTAATCCCCAGGGCATGATTGCTCGTGGCAACGGCAGCCTCAGTGGCTGGGCGGCGCAAGGTGTGTTGCTGTTGAATGCTGTGTTGACCGTGGAACGGGGCCAAGCGGCCTCTCACCAGGGCAAGGGTTGGGAGCGTTTTACCGATCGTATCGTGCAGGTGCTCAACGCGCAGACCGAACATCTGGTGTTTCTGCTCTGGGGCAGTTATGCGCAAAAGAAAGGCGCCGTGGTGGATGGCAAACGGCATTTGGTGCTGCGTGCGCCCCATCCTTCTCCGTTGTCGGCCTACCGGGGTTTTTTAGGTTGCCGGCACTTTTCCCAAGCCAACCGGTATCTGGTGGCTCATGGCCGGGAACCCATCGATTGGTTTCGCACCAGCGCGTAGTTTTGCGCGCTCAGGAAAACATGGCTTTGGCGGCTTCCAATTGCTCCTGAATGGCGCCATCGGTAGCGGCCAGGTCTGCGCCCGGATCCAGCCCCAGGCGTTTGAAGGCGCTGATCTGGTGCCAGTCGATCTTGGTGCAGGGATGGTCTGTGCCCAGATAGGACTGCAGGTTGGCCACCATGACCACGTCCACATAGTCCGCTGTGGCAACCTGCCGATCGTGGACTTGGTATTCCGCAGGCACGGGCACGATTTCAGGCGGGAAATCCCACTTTTTCAGGATCAGTTGGCCCAGACTGCCATGTAACTGATCCGCCACGGCGTCCAACGTGATGCTGTCATTTAAGCGGCCATTTTCTTCCGCCCAGGTGAGGATGGGGAGCACGCCAATGTTATGGGTCAGGCCCGCCAGGGTGGCCAGGTCCGGTTTCAGACGGGTACGGGTACGGGCCAGCACGGTGCTGATGGCGGCCACCTGGGTGGCATGATTCCAGACTTCGCGCATCTTGCGGTCGATCAGATCCGAGGTGGCCTGGAACATCTGTTGCATGGCCAGGCCGGTGGTGAGGTTGCGGGTGAAGTCCATGCCCAGGCGGGAAATGGC
>JBJHDG010000268.1:0-3674 GCA_050486425.1 Pseudomonadales bacterium
TGCTGGAACTGCTGCTACGCCTGTCCCATCCCATCATTCCCTTTATCACCGAAACCCTCTGGCGGGAAACCGCGCCACGGCTGGGTCTGCATAATGGCAAGCCCAGCATCATGCTGCAGCTGTTCCCACAAGTGGATGATCTAACGGCAGATGCAGATGCAGAAGCCGCCATTGAATGGCTGAAAACCCTGATCACCTGTGTGCGCAACATCCGCGGCGAAATGAACATCAAACCGGGCGCGCAGATTCCGCTGCTGCTGCAGGACGGTACTGCCCAGGACCGTAGATTGCTGACGGACACCCAGCAACTGCTGCAACGCCTGACCAAAGTAGACAGCATCACCTGGCTGGCCGCGGGCGAGCAGCCACCACCAGCGGCCATGCAGCTGGCCGGCAGCTTGAAAGTGCTGGTGCCCATGGCAGGCTTGATCGACGTCGCCGCAGAACGTGCGCGCCTGCAAAAGGAGTTGGCCCGCAAGCAGGACGAACTGCAGCGGTTACAGGCCAAGCTCGGCAATCAGAGTTTTGTCGGCAAGGCACCGGCTGATGTGGTGGCCAAGGAACAGGAGAAAGCCGCCAGCGCCCAACAGGCATTGGCCGCCCTGTCCGAACAACTGGCGCAGCTGGAGCACCTGTAGTGCCGTTTGTTTTCCGGCTGGGTGTGTTACTGAGCCTGCTGGCAAACCCGGCGCTGGCGTCCACCTGCACAGATCCAAACACAGGCATCAGCGCAACCCTGTCCACGGACGGTTACTTGCGCCTCTACGACGCCGGCGCGGCGCTGATACGGGCGCAGGCCAACCATCATCCAAGCTTCAGCACCAGTTTACCCAGGTTGGCATCCGCAGCCATGAGCGCATGCGCTGCTTCCACCTCGGCCATGGGCAGCACCTGATCAATAATGGGCCTGATGCTGCCCTGCTCAAGCAACGGCCATACCCGCTGCTCCAGCTGATCCATAACCGCGGCCTTGGCCGCCACGCTGCGCGCGCGCAACGTGGAGCCAATCAACCTGGCGCGCTTCATCATCAGCACGCCCAGATTGAGCTCAGCCCTGGCGCCGCCCATCAAGCCAATCAACACCAGGCGTCCATCCGACGCCAGCACCGAGAGGTTGTCAGCCAGATAATTGGCGCCCACCGGATCCAGAATCAGATCCACACCCGCAGGTGCCCACGCCTTGACGGCGTCCTTGAAACTGCCGTCATGGCGGTTATGACCGGCGCTGGCACCCAGCGCCAGCAGTTGCTGAATCTTGGCCGCACTGCCAGCGGTCACAAAGCAGGGATTGTGCAGAGACTTGCAAAGCTGGATGGCGGCGGTGCCCACACCACTGGCACCGGCATGCAGCAGCGCGGTCTCACCCGGCTGCAAAGCACCTTCCATATAGAGATTGAGCCAGGCCGTTGCGAAGACTTCCGGCAATGCCGCCGCCTGGACGGTGTCAAGGCCGCGCGGAATGGGCAGTACCTGCCCGGCCGGCACATTCACATACTCTGCATAACCGCCCCCGGCCAGCAATGCGCAAACCTGATCACCCGCCCGGTAGCGCTTGACGCCAGCGCCCACCGCCACTACTTCACCGGCACATTCCAATCCCAAGATGGAACTGGCACCGGGCGGCGGTGGATAGCTGCCCCGACGTTGCGCCAGGTCAGCACGGTTGAGGGCGGTGGCTGCGACACGGATCAGCACTTCACCGGTGCCGGCGCTGACATCAGGCACTTCTGCCCACCGCAGCTGGTCACCCTCGATAACAATGGCTCGCATAGGCTGTCTCTTGCTTGGGGCGCCGTTACCAGGACATGCGCATTTTTACACCATGTTCATGCAGGTACTGTTTCAGGCCGCTGATGCTGTAGTCGCCATAATGCACCATGGAAGCCACCAGGGCGGCATCCGCCTTACCCTCCGTAAGCACCTGCTGCAAATGCTCCGGACGCCCGGCACCGCCGGAAGCGATCACGGGAATGCGCACGGCTTCCGCCAGCAGCCGGGTCAGTGCAATGGCATAGCCTTCCCGGGTTCCATCAGCGTCAATGGAATTCACCACGAGTTCGCCGGCGCCCAACCGCTCGCCCTCCAACGCCCAGGCCAGTGCATCGATGCCCATGCGCGTGCGCCCGCCATTGATGACGATTTCATAGCCACTGGGGCAGGCATCGCTGACGCCCGCCTGCAGAATATCCATGGACAGCACCACGTTCTGATTGCCGATGGCTTCGGCACATTCTGCGATCAGTGCCGGGCGCTGCACCGCAGCAGAGTTCACATTGATTTTTTCCGCACCGGCCAAGCGCAGATCCGTAGCATCCTGCACCGAGCGGATACCGCCGCCCACCGATAAGGGAATGAATACCTGTGATGCCACAGCCTCCACCACATCCAGCATGATGCGCCGTTTGTCACTGCTGGCGGTGATGTCGTAGAACACCAGCTCATCCAAACCGTCTTCATAATAGGCCCGGGCTTTCTCCACGGGATCACCAATATCCTTGGTATCTACAAACTTCACGCTCTTGGCCAGCTTGCCATCGCGCACATCCAGACAGGCAATCAGGCGTTTACTCAGCATGGCGCACCTCCTGGGTGGTCAGGGTGCCATCCCAGCGGGCAAAACAGGCCAATAGCTCCAGGCCCACGCGACCGGATTTTTCCGGGTGAAATTGGGTGCCGAAATAATTGTCTCGCCCCAGGGCGCAGCAGAACGGGCGCTCGTAAGTGGCCTCTGCATAAGCGTGAGCAGACTGGGCCGGTTCCGGGTAATAGGCGTGCACAAAATAGAATTCATCGCCGGCGCGCACATTGGCCAGCACCGGATGCGGTTGCAGCAGACGCACCTCGTTCCAGCCCATGTGCGGAATTTTCAGCGCCGGATCATCCAGCCGAAACCGCCGCACCCGACCCGGCACCAAACCCAGGGTGGGAGTATCGTTCTCCTCGGAGTAATCCAGCGAAATCTGCATGCCCAGGCAAATTCCCAGAATCGGCACCCCAGCGGCAAAGGCCGCCAGCAGCGCCTTATCCAATCCGTTGGTGCGCAGGGAACGCATGGCACTGCCGGCGGCGCCCACACCGGGGAAAATAATGCGGTTGGCGCGCGCCACCTGGGCAGGATCCTGGCTGATGCTGGCTTGCAGACCCACTTCCGCGCAGGCCCGCTGCACACTGCGCAGATTGCCGGCGTCATAGTCGATAATCAGGGTCATGCGAATGCGGCTGCCATGACAGGGGAAGGGAGCGCGGATACTATCTCACTTTGCGTAGGCAACCAAGAAAGGGCGCAGGCAACCAAGAAAGGCGGCCGCCCGTCAGCGCACCACATACAGGAGCAATCACCTTGGCAGAAACCGGCATCCTGCTGCTGAACCTGGGCTCTCCCACGCAACCGGATGTACCAGCGGTGCGGGCCTATCTGAACGAGTTTCTGATGGATCCCTATGTGATCGACAGCCCCTGGCTGCTGCGGCGGCTGCTGGTGTCCGCATTCATCCTGCCTTTTCGCCCGGCGAAAACGGCAGCAGCCTATGCCAGTATCTGGGACAGTGCCGGCCCCGGCTCACCACTGCTGGTGCACAGTCAGGGCCAACGCGACGGTCTGGCGGCGCGCATCCAAATGCCGGTGGCATTGGCCATGCGCTATGGTGCGCCCAGCATTACTGAGGCCCTGCACG
>JBJHDG010000269.1:0-3663 GCA_050486425.1 Pseudomonadales bacterium
CGTATCAGTCGCAGCCTCAGCCCGGTAACAGCCAGAGAGCTCACTGACTACTGTCGTGGGCAGAACTGCAGTATTCAGGATGTATTGCTGGCTTGTTGGGCGCTGCTGCTGACCCGCAGAGCCCAGCAACCGGAATTACTGATCGGGCTCCCCAACGCCAATAGACGCGAACCTGGCTTTGCAGAAATTTTTGGTTGCCTGATGAACAACCTGGTGCTGCGCATCAATACGGCAGTCGCCACCAGCTTTATCGACCTGGTGCAGGAGGTTTCCAGACAGCGACGCAGCATCCGGGCCCACAGTAGCTATTCCGGATCACTGCTCACCGATATTGATTCGCACAATATTGATTTGCACAGGGATCTGGGACGTCATCCGCTGTATCAGGTGCTTTTCAACTTCATGCCCTTTGATGTTGCTGACAGCCAATTTGCCGAGGTAACGGCGTTGACAATCCGTGCCCAGCGTTTAGAGCCACAGGGCGCATTGCTGGAGTTATCGCTGGAACCTGTAATCAGTGCATCTGGCATTCGGCTGACATTGGAATATCAGCGCGCACTTTACTCTGACATCAGTGGTCAACGTATTCTGGATGACTACCTGGCAATCCTGTTTGCAGCCATCACTGATCCAGCCATAGGTATTGTTGACCTGCCCAGTATCGGGCCCATGTCACAGGCGCAGCTGCAGGCCTGGAATGATACCGCCATGCCCTGGGATGATGCGGAGGATTTCCCGGCACTGATTGCGGATTGGGCGCAGCAGCAACCACAGCAGCTGGCCATACATTGCCACTCCAGCGATCGCAGCCTGGATTATGCCAGCCTGCTGACCCAGGCTGGAGCCCTGGCCAGTCTGCTGGCATCACTGGGTGTGAGGCCCGGTGTATTGGTGGCGCTGGATATCCGCAATACCCTGGATGCCATCACGACCCTGCTGGCCGTGCTGCTGGCAGGCGGCGCCTATATCCCCATAGGTACGCATTTGCCGCCGGCAAGGGTCAGGATGGTGCTGGAAGATGCGCAGCCATTGCTATTGCTGCATGACCGGGATCGTGCACATGACTATGCGCTTGGCGATCATGCCAACGTGCCAGATATTCTGGAAATTGCACAACTGAGGCGACGCGCGAACGGCATGCAGCCACTCGCTGCTGCTACCGTCGCGGGCACCGATCCCGCCTACGTGATCTTCACCTCGGGCACCACAGGTCGTCCCAAAGGCGTTGTGGTTTCGCGGGACAATTTGCGGCATCAACTGCATGCACGCCGTGCCGCCTATCCCTTGGCACCCGAACGCTTTCTGTTGTTGTACTCGCTGGCATTCGACGCCTCTGTGGCCGGGCTGTTCTGGACGTTGGCATCTGGCGGCAGCCTGATTCTGCTGGATGAGGAGGATCGGCAGGATCCCAGAATCATCAGGGCCACGTTGGCCAAACAGCAGATCACCCATCTGGATGCGGTGCCAGCACTCTATGGTACCGTACTGGCAGACGCGGCTAACACGCAACTGAAAACCTTGCGCATGGTGGTGGTGGGCGGCGACAGCTGCAGCCGCTCCCTGGTGGAAACCCATTGTCAGCGCCTACCTCACGTACCTTTGTTCAATGAATACGGGCCAACTGAAGCTACCGTATTTGCAACCACCTACAGATTTGATCCTCGCCGCATTGACGATCGGATTCCCATCGGTCGGCCAATCGCCAACACCAGATGCGAAGTGCGGAATGAAGACGGCGATCTCACACCCATAGGTGTGCCCGGTGAGCTTTGGATCTCTGGCGCGGGCGTGACCCATGGCTACCTGGGTTTACCGGAAAAAAGCCGAAGCCGATTCCTGATTCAGGAAACACCAGCGGGCACTGTGCGCACCTACCGCAGTGGTGACCTGGTACGTTGGCGCCATGACGGGGTGCTGGAATTTCTCGGACGCACGGATCGTCAGGTGAAAGTGCGCGGCTATCGTATTGAATTGGAAGAAATTCAAAGCACACTGAGCACACATCCCGGCGTCAGCGAAGCTGCGGTCAAAATGCAGGCTTTACCTCTGGGTGGGCAACGCCTGTTGGCCTATATCCGGTCCAGTAACGACACAGCACCTTCGGCCAGCGAACTCAGGCGCTTTTTGCGTGAAAGGCTGCCTGAACCCATGGTGCCTGCCGTCTATATGCAAATCGAGGCGCTGCCGCTCACCCCGCTGGGTAAGATCGACCTGCAGGCGCTACCCGATCCGGCGGAAGCTGATCCTGCGCTCGCCAGCTTACAGGAAGTTGCAGTACCACCACGGGATGAGCTGGAAGCCACCATCGCCGAAATCTGGTGTGGGGTGCTGAAGTTGCCTGCAGTCGGCGTGTATGACGACTTTTTCGCGCTGGGCGGCACCTCCCTGCTGGCAATGACCATGCTGCAGGCCGTTGCCCGATTGGGACGGGGCAAGACCACGCTGCGGTCATTCTATCAGGCGCCCAATATTGCCGAGCTGGCAACTTCCCTCAGTACGGACTCGGATAGTCAGGTTCATGCGTTGGTTCCCGTGCAGCCGCAGGGTCAGCGTCCACCATTGTTCTTTTTGGGCCATGTTCCTTATGCCATCAGACTGGCGCGCAAACTGGGTAAGGATCAACCTGTATATGGCTTTGATCTGTTCGCTTTGTATCCAGCCAGCGCAACGGAATATCAACTGAGCGTGCCGGAGATAGCGCAGCGATATCTGCAGGAAATGCGTCGTGTCCAACCCACAGGACCCTACCTGCTTTGCGCATTTTGCCTGCATACCAAGATTGCCATCGCTATCGCCAAAGCTTTGCAGGAGTTAACTGGAGACCATCAGGTGCGCACGCTGATTGGCATGGATTTTTTTCTACAGATGCCGCGCATCGGTCTGCTAACCGAAGCTGCCGAACGTTCCCGGCAAAGACGCTGGCTTCCGGGGAAATCGCTATTCAGCCTGCTGGCCATTTTGCTGGAAAGATTCTCTGGAAAACTGCGCAAACGCATGGGCTCGGCAATAGCAGCAGTGCCAGCGATGATATCGGAGACTGCTGAAATCTCCCTGAGTGACGCCCTGGATCGGGCGCTGGATCAGTATCAACTACCTGCTTATACGGGCCCATTGACACTTGTGTTGGCATCTCAGTGGGGGCAATCCCGCTCTGCCGAGGTAGAAGCGCTGATCAAAACCACACAGGTGGAAGTGCTGGACGGTGCTCACGAGGAATTTTTCAACGAACCCCAGTTGTCCGGGTTTGCCGCCTTGGTAGCCAGGATCATCGGCGACTGAACGTGCCAATGGCGGAGGGGGTGGGATTCGAACCCACGGATGGTCGCCCATCGCCGGTTTTCAAGACCGGTGCTTTCAACCGCTCAGCCACCCCTCCGGATACACCGAGACACCTGGGTCATGCCCAGGCGGGTCGCCATTATAGAGATCGCTTCTGGTCAGCGAAAGCCGTTAGGGTGACGTTGCTGCCAGCGCCAGCAATCACGACACATTGCTTCCAACCCATGTTCGGCACGCCAGCCCAATTCCGCCGCAGCTTTGGCGGGGTCCGCATAGCAAATGGCAATATCACCCGGACGCCGACCCACGATGCTGTAGGGAATGTCCCGGCCGCAGGCCTTGGCGAAGGCCGCCAGGGCTTCCAGCACCGAGTAACCCTTGCCA
>JBJHDG010000270.1:0-3662 GCA_050486425.1 Pseudomonadales bacterium
GCATCGTAGCGCTCCAGCAGATAGTTGAGCTGGGCCAGCGAATACCGCGTCTGATTTTCCATGGCCACGGAGATATTTTCGCCCTGCTTCAATACTTCTTCGTAATGACGGATGGCGCCGGCGAAGTCATCCATATTAAATCGTACGATCGCCATCATATTGTGGATCTGGGCGATCTCGTTTGGGTTCAACCCGCGCGTGGTGAGGTAATTTTCCAGCAAGCGCAAAGCGTCGCGCCAGTTCTCAACCTCCATGGCTTCTTGCACCCGCGCCAGTTGCTGGAAAGTGCGTTCAGACATGGGCTGTATTCTGCGCGTAGTCCGCTGTTGTGCCTGGGCTTGAAGGCTGTAGCCAAATTCAAACTGGGCTATGCCGGCGGGCAAAGCAATGCCAATGCCCAGCACCAGCGCCAACTGCATGGCAGCTGCCTGGACAAATTTCTGTGCCTGCTTCATCGGAATCGCCCTTCGTCTCGCAGCTGGAATTCAATCCTGGTGCGCACACCCATCACAGGAACAGGTTCGCCATCTATGACCCTGGGCTGATACTTATAGCGCACTACAGTGTTCAACGCCGCCCGATCAAAAATCCCCGGCGGCTGGGCTTCTATCACTACCGGATTCTCCACCGTGCCGGCTTCTGTCACGGTAAACTCCAGCAGCACATAACCTTCGATACCACGCTCCGCAGCACGCTGCGGATATTCCGGCGCGATCTGCACAATAGGCAGATACTCACCATCCGCAACAAAGCCGCCACCGGTGCCCAGATTGGGATTGATGGACATATCGACCGCACCTATATCCATACCAATGGCGGTTGAAGTCTGATCAAACTCCCGGCGCGGCATTTCCGGTGGCGGGTCATCCACAGGCGGCGGAGGCGGCGGCCGGCGTTCACGCCGCTGTGCATCCTGCTCCTGGCCCAACCGCAGGAAATCCAGACGTGCACCTTCGGGTGGCTCGGTAAAAGCAACACGGTCGGAACGGATCAATGCCTGCATGAGGAAGAACAGCGCCGCTGTGACCAATACCCCCAGCGCAATCCCTATGCCTAATCTGATAATCACAGGGCTACCTCTCTAAGACCGGCTGCGGGTGGATACCGCAACATCATTCATGCCGGCAGCGCGGGCTGCGTCCAGTACTTGCATCAGCACCTCAACACGGGAACCGCGGTCCGCCTGTACGATCATACTGCCCCTGGGGTTCTCTGCATGCAGACGCTCGATTACTGGCTGCAGGCTATTGACATCTACCCGCTTGTTATCAATCCAGATTTCGCCCTCAGTGGTAACTGCTACCAGCAGGCTCACCGTACGCTTTTCTTCAGCTGTATCCGCCTCCGGACGAATCACTTCAGCGCCGGCCTGACGAATAAAGGTTGCGGTGACAATAAAAAAGATCAGCATGATGAAAACCACATCAAGCATGGGAGTCAGATTCAGCTCCGCGGCATCATCAGACCGGCTAATTCTGTTGGACAGGCGTCGCATAGATTCCCCGTCAGTACTCAGTGATCCATCGTCAGATGGTCTTCGAAGAGTTCGATCTCAAAATCAATTCTTCGTTTCAACGCCGTGGTGGCAAACAATCCGGACAGGGAGGCAATCATGCCCGCCATGGTGGGTATGGTTGCCTGGGAGACACCAGCCGCCATGGAACGGGCATTACCCCCCTGGGTGGCCATGGCTTCAAAAACTGTGATCATCCCAGTCACCGTGCCCAACAATCCAAGCAGCGGGCACAGCGCCACACAAGTCTGGATCAAGGGGAACGAGCCCGTGATCTTGGCCGAAGCCTGGGAAATCAGCGCCAAGCGGATCTGATGGGCGCTCCAGGAGCTGCGCTCCGGCCTGGACTCCCAGGTTTCGGTGGCCCGGGCCAGATTGTCCCGGTGCTCCGCCAGAAAGTACCAGACACGCTCAAAAATCAGCGTCCACATCAGGAACACCAGGGCAGCAATCAACCAAAGTGGAGTGCCGCCCAGCTCCATGAAGGAAATGAGAGTAATGTACGTGTTATACAGCATGGCTTAACCCAATGCCCGACCGGCCCGCTCCGCATGCTCGGCGATAATGCCGGCACTTTGCTCTTCCAGCACATGGATCACCGATTTGCTGAAGGAGTTCACGATGGAGTGCAGCAGCACGGTTGGGATTGCCACCACCAGACCCAATACCGTGGTTACCAACGCCATGGAAATACCACCAGCCATGGTTTGCGGGTCACCTGTACCAAACAGGGTAATGGCCTGGAAGGTATTGATCATACCGATCACCGTACCCAACAGACCCAGCAAGGGTGCCACGATGGAAATCACCTGAATCAGGGTAATATTCCGTGTCAGCGACGGCGTTTCACCCAGAATTGCCTCACCCAGTTTCAACTCCAAGGTCTCCACATCCACCTTGCGGTTATCCTGATACACCTTGAGCACGCGGCCCAGCGGATTACCTGTGTCAGGCTCACTGGAATTACGCTGCGCCCGCACCTTGGCAGACATCAGGGACAGCGTTACCAGACGCTCCAGCGCCAGCAGCACACCGAGCACACCGGCCAGAATGATCACCGCACCTGGCACGCCGCCGTGGCCATCACAGAACGGCAGATAGCATTCCCGCACGCCGCCACCAATGGTGCCTAGACGATTACCCCAGGTATCTGCGCGGGTTAGAAGCCCCAGCAGCTGGCCACGGGTGGGGTCCACACCAAATTCGGTCAATACACCAGGTTGGGCACGGCTCAGGCTGCGTGGGGTGGAGGCATGAACCGCGCCCGGTTGCCGCCCCAGGTCCACCAGGGTACCCGTCCCTGTGTTGTAGTTGATATAGCGCCCGTCAGCCACCACGTTGAAGGCGCCAACGCGAATCACTTCAGTTTCACGCTTCTGACCATCGCCGGAACTTACCGCGGCTGTAAACCGACTGACGCGGCCGGCTTCCGTCATTTCCCGCTGCAGCTCAAACCAAAGCTGCTCCATTTCCTCAATGCTGGCCAGACGGGTTGCAGTACCCATGCGCTGCGCCAGCTCATCCAACCAGGCACCGCGGTTGGGGAACTCGGCACTGATTACCGAGTTTTCAAATTGCCCGCGGGTGACGCCTGCCACTTCGGTCAAGACACCAAAGAGTTCGGACAAGGCGCCCAAACGGCGATCCAGCTGCTCCTGCAACTGACCAATGCGAATTTCGTTCTCATCAAAGGTGGCTTCCAGGCGCGAACCACGCTGCCGCTCACGCTCACGCTCGGCACGCGCTTCCTGCAGCAGCCGTTCCTGATTCTGCTGTTCGCGGCGAAACCGGGCTTCACGCTCCTGATGTTCACGTGATTCGGATACCCGACGCTCTTCCACCATGCGCAGCAGTTCCTGCAGCGAGGTGGCACGTGGTACATCTTCGGCCTGGGCGGAAACCAGGGATACCTGGAGCAAGCACGCCAATCCCAGGGCAAATGCACTGACTAACTGATTCATTCTGCGCTCCATTAGCGTTGCTCCGGACCAGGTACAGGAATATTCAGAAGATTTACCGACATCTGCTGATTCGCCATACGAATGCCGTTATTCACAGAAGTCCGATAACGATCCGGCAAGCGCTCCCAACGTTTCTCCGCTGCGTTCCAGGCGCCGGTATGCTGGCCATCACCGGTCTGATACAGCAG
>JBJHDG010000271.1:0-3636 GCA_050486425.1 Pseudomonadales bacterium
GTGCTCAGGGATGGACATCTCTATGTCGCCGACCCTGATGGCAGGGTCTCTGCCGTTGAAGCAGAGCGCGGCAGACGCGTCTGGCAGCGGCGTCTTGGTACACATCTGACCGGCGGTGTTGAAGTCAACGCCAACCTGGTTCTGGTGGGCTCGCAGCGTGGCATGCTATACGCACTGGATCGCCAGACCGGTCAGCTGAGCTGGCAGCGTCAACTGAGCAGCGAGATTCTGGCTGCGCCCGGAGCCAACAACAGCCATGTGGTGGTGGTCACCCAGGATGGTATGGTCTACGGGCTGCGTGCGGCTGACGGCGAGCAAGTCTGGTCCCACAGAATCCAGAAGCCGCTGCTGACCCTGCGCGGCAATGCCCAGCCGCTGCTGACCGCCCAGGTAGCCTACGTGGGCCTGGACAACGGCAAGCTTGCCGCCTACCAGCTTGCCGATGGCGCGCTGCTCTGGGAAGCACGGATCGCCATTCCTAGCGGCGTCACCGAGCTGGAGCGTATGGTGGATGTGGATGCTCGTCCGGTGATTTTCAGTGATCTGATTTTTGCCGGCGCCTATCAGGGTGGGGTAATGGCTGTCGATATCAACAATGGCAGGGGCGCCTGGTTCCAGGAAGGTTCGGTCCTGCGCAGCCCGGCCTACGCCGGCGGCCTGCTTTTTGTCAGTACGCTGGATGACCGCGTCATCGCCTATAACGCCACAGTCGGCAATCGTGTCTGGGAGAATACCGGGCTGCTCAACCGCGACATCACCGCGCCTGTGGTGAGCGAGAGATTCGTCGCAGTGGCCGAGGATGAAGACGGATACCTGCACTTGTTCAACCGCCGTAATGGTGAATTCATTGGCAGGCAGCGCGTCGATTCAAGAGGCATTGCCGCGAATCCGATCGTCAGCGGCGACCACATCTATCTGCTCGGGCGTAGCGGTAATCTTTACGCCTACCGCATTCAGTAACCACGAGCAGGCCATCGTCTCGGCTACAATGGCCGCCCATGATTCCAACCATCGCGCTTATCGGTCGACCCAACGTCGGCAAATCCACCCTTTTTAACCAGCTCACCCGCAGCCGGGATGCGCTGGTGGCTGACTATGCCGGTCTGACCCGGGATCGTCATTACGGTCGCGGTCAAACCGAGGCCGGTGCGTTTTATGTCATCGACACTGGCGGCATTAGCGGCGAGGAAGAGGGTATCGACGCCCCCATGGCCCAGCAGGCCCGGCTGGCCGTGGAGGAAGCCGACCTGGTGATATTTCTGGTGGATGCCCGCCAGGGGCTCAGTGCTGCGGATGAAGAGATTGCCGAGCTGCTTCGCAAACAGCAGCGCCCCGTAATTGTCGCGGTCAATAAGGTAGACGGCCTCGATGAGGATGTAGCGTTGGCGGATTTCTACCGTCTGGGATTCTCCCAGGTGGTACCTATTGCAGCCTCTCATGGTCGCGGCGTCCGCAGCCTGCTCGAAATCGGGTTGGCCGGCTTCGATCTGGATCCGCCAGATGCAGAGCGGCCGACCGACGACCGCATTCGCATCGCCGTGGTGGGGCGCCCGAACGTGGGCAAGTCAACCCTGGTCAACCGGCTGCTGGGTGAGGACCGGGTGATAGTCTTCGACCTGCCCGGCACCACCAGGGACTCCATCTATATTGATTTTGAGCGCGACGGGCAGGGTTACACGCTCATCGATACCGCCGGCGTACGCAAGCGCAAGAACATCAAGCTGGCGGTGGAAAAATTCTCCATCGTCAAAACCTTGCAGGCCATCGAGGATGCCCAGGTCGTCATTCTGCTGATGGACGCATCCGAAGGCGTGGTTGATCAGGATCTTCACCTCATGGGGCAGGTGATCGAGGCCGGGCGCGCCCTGGTAGTTGCGGTCAATAAATGGGACGGACTGGAAGCGGAGCAGCGCGACTGGGTGAAGAGAGAGCTGGAGCGTCGCCTGCGCTTTGTCAGCTTTGCCCAGATTCACTTCATCTCCGCCCTGCACGGTACCGAGGTGGGCAATCTTTATCCCTCCATCAGACGCGCCTACGAAAGCGCCGGAGAGTCTCTCAGCACCAACCGGCTTACCCGTATTCTTGGCGAGGCGGTGGCGGCGCACCAGCCGCCGCTGGTAAATGGTCGTCGTATCAAGCTGCGCTACGCCCACGCAGGTGGCCATCACCCGCCGGTGATCGTGATCCACGGCAACCAGACAGCTTCACTGCCGAACAGCTATGTGCGCTACCTGGAAAAATATTTCCGGGAAGCCCTGCAGCTGGAGGGAACGCCGCTGCGGCTGGAATTGCGCACCGGAAGCAACCCCTATGCCGGCAAAAAGCAACAGCTGACCAAGCGCCAGCTGACCAAGCGCAAGCGGCTGATGAAGCACGTAAGAAAGCGCAAATGAGTGAGGCAGGCGAAGCTCAAGGGATACGTGTCGCGGCCATGAACCTGCTGGCCCGCAGGGAGTACAGTCGCGCAGAACTGGCTGGAAAGCTGGCCAGACGCTTCAAGGACGCAGCAGAAATTGAACGCCAACTTGATCGGTTGCGACAGGAAGGGCTGCAATCCGACCAACGTTTTCTGCGCAACTTCGTGCAAGCCAGGGCAGCACGCGGCCATGGCCCTAACCGCATCAGCCGGGATTTGGGCGGCTTTGGATTTTCCAAAGACGATCTCAGGACAATCTACGATGAATTGCAGATCGACTGGCGCGAAATGGCACTGGACGTTCTGCTGCGCAAATACCGCCAGGGGGCTCTGGAAAGTGACCGCGAGCGGAACCGTGCGCACCAGTTCCTTTATCGGCGGGGTTTCACCACGGACGATCTGATCTGGGCAGTCAAAGCCTTCGGGGCTGGCAACGAATCCGGCTGAATCTGACTGGGCACCCCCTTGGTGCCAGCCTGGCTGGCAGGCCATAATGATCTTATGGAAAATGGTCTGACGAAGAATGGCCTGATGAGGAATGGCAAATTGAAATCACTGTCTGGTTATCTGCTTGCAGGCTTGGCGACGCTATTGCCCATACTAGCCTGGCCGGTTGAATGGCGCGGCGAATGGATCGAAGGCGGCATGGTGGTGGGCTTTGCTGATCCCGGTACCCGGGTGTTCTTCAAGGGCGAACCGGTCATGGTGTCCGGGGATGGCATCTTTGTGATCGGACTGCACCGGGATGAAGACACCCAGGTGGATATCCGGCTCGAACTGCCCAGCGGTGAGGTAAGGGACTGGCGTCAGCCGGTTACCAGGCGACAGTACAACATTCAGCGTGTGGAAGGTATTGCCCAGAACATTATGGAGCCCAGCGCCGAGGACAGGGAGCGCATCTGGCGCGACAATCAACTGACTCGTGCTGCGCGCGAAAGGCGCGATTACCGCCAGGACTTCCTGGCCGAATTCACCTGGCCCTTACTGGGGCGAATTAGCGGGGTTTACGGCAGCCAGCGTGTCTACAACGGTCGCCCAGGCACCCCCCACTACGGCCTGGATATCGCCGCGCCCACCGGTACCCCCTTCTATGCACCTGCTCCCGGTGTCGTCACCCTGGCCGAGCCGGATATGTTCTACTCCGGCGGCACAGTGATGCTGGATCACGGACACGGTGTTTCCTCCAGCTTTCTGCATATGAGTGCTATTCACGTAAAGGT
>JBJHDG010000272.1:0-3627 GCA_050486425.1 Pseudomonadales bacterium
GCCTGATATTGCTGCCAGAGCAGCTGCCAGATTTCTACACGGTAAGACACGCCCCTGGACAACCAGATATGCTGTAGTAAACCCGTATAAAAAATGATCGTCCCCAATAGCGCAAAACCAGCCAGCACAATCACCGTGTTACGCCAACGGTGGTGGCCGCTATAGCGCATTAACGTCAATAACACCACGGCGGCATAGGCCACCAGCGCCATACGCCCACCCGCCACCAAGGTAAATACCAGTGGCACCACCGCCCATAACAGCATGCGCGGCGGCTGTCGGTGCATCAGCACGAGCAGCAGCAGCGGCAGTGTTGGTGCCAACAGCAAAATGGAGCCGTGCACAGGGTTGGCCAGCCCCAGCCAACCCTCCAGGCGCATGGCCGCCTCATCAAAAATAACCCAGAGCAGAATCACCAGCGCACCCGCGCCTGTGCCCAACCAGAGCATCCAGGTTTGCAAGCGTGCGATGCGCTCAGGCGCCTGCGCAGCCAGGTTGGTCATGCCAACATAGATTGCCAGCAGACAGTAGGCGGCCACCAGATAACGCCGGGCTTCACTGCTGGCCGGTTCCGTGCTCCACAGCAATGAAACCAAGGGCAAGAGCATCAGCGTCAGGAACATCCAGGCAGGCGGCTGGAGCAGCAAGCTGCGCAGGTTGATGCCTGCCCAGAAAAAACGATGGGCAAACAAGGCCGCCGCATACAAAAACCAGTTGCGCTGCAAGCCGTCGCCCAAAAAATAGAAGGCAACCACCAGGGCTGCCATGAGTCCACCGAAAATTTTTATTGCGCGGGCATCATCCATGATGCCGCAGTATAGGCCAGTGCAATCGGCCAATCTATCGGCCGATCGGCCGCGCAATCTATCGTCTTAGCGCATTGCGACCAGATGCTCCAGCCGTGCCATATCACTCACCAGACGCCAACCGCCACCGGCTTCCTCCACCCGCTGCTGCCAATTGGCCAAGCGCTGATGGTAGGCCTGGGGGTTATTATTGTCGCTGCGCTGGCGTTTCACATTGATAGCCACCACCTGAATACCAGTGAGGTCCACCGTCACGTCCCGATTCACCCAGGGGGGTGCATCCTCGTGCAGGTCTGAGAGCAGGAACAGATAGCGCGTACCTGCATCCGTATCCATCAGATAATCCCGCGCCAACAGCACACCACCGGTGACATCACTGTGGTAGCTGGGCACACGAAAACGCTCAATGAACGCATTCAGCTGGGCCTGGACCTGGCGCTTTTGCTGGTTGGCCACACTGGGGCGATGATCGAAAGTGGCCCGGGCAATGAGATTGCGCTCGGTAAAGCTGCTGTTGTCGATAAAGGCAATCGCCATGGAATCACCCGCATTCAAATTTCCCAGCAGGTAGTTACTCAGCGCCTGGGCCTGCTTCAGCTCAGTGGCATAGTCCTTGGAGATATCGATAAGCACAAAAGCGGCGCGACTGTTGTTGGCAGGCTGACCACAGCCTGCCAACAGAGCCAGCAGCAACACCAACGCCAGCATCACCCCGCCAAAACGCAACTCAGCGCGCAGATGTTTGATAAAACTCAACATGATCAGGCCTCCCTGGGACGCAGCTGCAGGGGCTGCTCAGTATCCATCGCCGGCGCCCGCTTACCGGACTTGGCAGGTTTGGCGTCCGTTTCCCGCGCCTCGCTGTCGCCCCGACGTTCGCCCTGGCGTTGCTGCCATTGGCCGACCAGGCGCTCGATGCCCAGCGGCAGCATGACAAACAGGTCGTACAGACTCACCAGCATCTTGCTCAGATGGTTGGCAACACCGCCCAACATGCGCGTCAGTACCCGTACCGTGCGCAGCAGGCCAAGCACCACCAGGCCAGCCACGGTGCGCAGAGAGTGCACGAAAGCTTCCAGAGGAATGGCGACAAAGGCCAGGGCAAAGGGCAATACAAAACCGAGCACCATCTGACCCACGGAAGGAATCCAGCGGAACTGGGCTTCGGCCACGGTAGCGCCGGCCAGGGATTGCTGCAGCGCTTCCCGGTCCAGCGCCAACAGGTCGCGCATATAGGCCAGCGAAGCTTCGATGGCGGCAAAGATCACCAGGATGGTGAAGGCGACAATGGCCATGCGCTTGCGCATCTTGTCATCCATGCTGCCGATCATGGGGAACAGGCGCGTAACTCCCAATGCTTCCAGCAGGAACAGCCCCATGGTGATTTCCACCATGATGATCACCAGCGCCGCCACGTCCGAGGTGCGCACACTGCCAATATAGCTGGCGCCGCCCACCATTTCTGACATAGGCAGGGCAATCAGATGAAAGTTGATAATGCCGCCAAAGGCAGCAATCACCAGCACCAGGGCCGCGACAAAAAACTGGGTAAGCGAGGACACCGTCAGCGCAGCCACCGAGGCATCCTCACCTTTACGCATGGCTTCATAAGCCGCCATCTGCTTATCGATGATCTGGGTGCGCTCATCCAGCGCCGAGATGTTCTTGTGCACTTTCTCCAAGGTTTCCCGCAGGCTGCGCCAGTGCGGCATCATGGCGCCGAGCAGCTTGTGGCGCTCTTTGGTGTTTTGCTGATACGCCTTCAAGGTTTGCTGATGCGCGTTTTCCACCAGCGTCTTGATATTGGCGAGAATCTTCACCACGGCCGGATCGCCGGCGGCGGGCAGGGCATTGATGGTATCCAGTACCTCCGACCAGGCCGGCGGCAGTGGTGCGCAATCGGTGGCGGCCTGATAATCCGCCTCCACCTTATCCAGCACCTCGGAGAGGCGGCGATGCAGCGCGGGATACTGGCTCAGATCCCGATTGACGATGGCCCCGACCCGGGTAAATTCCCGTTCGATGGCGGTTTGGCTGGCCTCCCGCCCCATGGCGAGAAGCACATCACGGTTGCGGGCGGCCACCCGCTGCTCCAATTGGGCCAGGCTCTTGCCCGCCAAGCGGGCGCTGGCATGGAGCGTGCGCCCGGTGCTGCGCAGCAGTTGGTGGGCATGGGGCCGACCCAGATAGAGTACCGTCATGGCGATGAGCAACCAGATCGCCACCGACAGCGCTGGGGAATCAGCCCAGATATAGAGAATTTCAGTCAACATGGGATTCACCCTGATTACCTGTGAAGCTGGTGCTTCGGTGATCCCAGTCTGGTGGCAGCCGGTGAAAAATCTGTGAGGCGGCCAGGGCGAGGCCAGCCGCGCCGCCGCGCCGAGCCACCTGGCCAAGGAGCATGCAGCATGGCCCATATTCTCTGGGTGGAGGACCAGTCCCACTGGATCAACAAGTTCCGGCCGGTACTGGAAAGCACCCGGTTTGATGACCAGCCCACCCGGCTGCAGATCTTCAAGTTTGCCGAGGCCGCCTGTCAGCACATCCGCCAGGCCGGCGCCGGGCAGGCTCCGGACCTGGCACTGCTGGATGCCAACCTCAATGGCAACGACGCCGGCGGCTTCTCGGTGTCCCGCGCGCTGCAGAACAAATGGCCGGAAGTGCCCATCCTGTATCTGTCTGAACACAGCGGCACTGGCATCGAGCAGCAGGCGCTGGAGACCGCCAGCACCCGTGACTTCATTGCCAAGCATCAGCTGAATATCGAATCCGTGCTGTGCTGGCGCATCAAGGCCGCCCTGCGCCAGCAGCACATGAC
>JBJHDG010000273.1:0-3627 GCA_050486425.1 Pseudomonadales bacterium
CGACTGCCGAGCCAGGTGCACTGCCCAGCTGGCAACCCGAAGCAACAGCGTTGCGCCTGCAACTGCCCCAGCATCCGGCCCTGCAACTGCAAACGGCGCGCAGCGCTGCTCGCCAACTGGACGTGCTACTGCAGGAACATGCCTACAAACCCCAGTGGATGTTGGAACTGGGCTACGGACGACGCCCGGCCCGAGACGCCATGGGCCAGCGCCAACCGGACAGCATCAGCGCCATGGTGGGACTCAGCTTGCCGCTGTTCACCGGCGCCCGTCAGGACGCCAGCCGCCAAGCGGCACTGGCGGCGCTGGATGCGTCACAGCTGCAGTTCCAGGAGCAACTGCTGATTTTGCGGAGCGCACTGGAGGAACAACTCAGCGTCTGGCGCCAGCAACAACAGTTGCTGACGTTTTACCAAACCCAATTACTGCCCGCCGCCAGCGCCAATGAACAGGCACTGTTACGGGCCTACGCCAATGACCAAGCCAGTTTCGACGCCCTTACCGCCGCCCATCTGCAAACCCTGCAGCTGCGCCTGGAGGCGTTGCAAACCCAGCGCCAGCGGGATCAAGCCTGGATGGAATTGCGTTACCTGTCAGGAGAACCTCATGTTCCAGCACAAACTCACTAAGCGGTATCCTGTTGGCGGCCTGGTGCTTTGCTTGCCAATGCTATTGGTATTGCCACTGGCCAGCGCCAATCCCATGACTCATGAGCATCATGAGCATCATGAGCATCATGAGCATCATGAGCATCATGAGCATCATGAGCATCATGAGCATCATGAGCATCAACAGGCTCCGTCATTGACACCTGGCGGGCAACTACCACCGGCCGACGCGGAAAGCCTTTGGCGCTGCCCCATGCATCCGCAAGTAACCGCCA
Organism: Pseudomonadales bacterium; assembly: GCA_050486425.1. GTDB lineage: Bacteria > Pseudomonadota > Gammaproteobacteria > Pseudomonadales > Azotimanducaceae > SKXG01. Next base: position 884 of record JBJHDG010000273.1, read on the forward strand.
ACACCCCCGGCAGCTGCCCCATCTGTGGCATGGATCTGGTGCAGCGTCGGGCGGCCACTGCGGCCGACAGCTTGCCGCTGACCGCGGTCACAGCCCGCCATATCAATCTTCGCACCGCCCAGGTACGCCAGGCTCCCATGCTCATCAACATCCGCAGCCTGGGCATTGTGGAATTCGATCAGCGCAGCTTGCATCACCTGCACAGCCGTGTGGAAGGTTGGATCGAAGCCATTGGACCTGCTGCCGTGGGTGATCAGGTGCGCGCCGGCGAGCTGCTGTTCGCCTTGTACGCACCGACCCTGATGAATGCCCAGGAAGAATTGATCCAGGCCGCCATTCGTGAGGATACCAGGCTGCTACACAGCGCCCGGGAACGGTTGCGGGCACTGGATGTACAACCTGAAGTCATCGCCCGCATTGAACGCGAGCGTCAGGCGCTGCGCGCCCTGCCCTGGGTGGCGCGCCAGGATGCCGTGCTCACGGAGTCTGCACTACGCCACGGCATGTTCGTTAAACCTGGTGATCAATTGGTGGCACTGGCGGATCTATCGCGGCTCTGGGTACGGGCGCAGCTGTTGCAACCACAAACTGCCTGGGTGCAATTGGGCCAAGCTGCCGAACTGCAGTTTCCACACTTACCTGGGCAACGTTTTCACAGCCAGGTCTCACATCTGTATCCGCAGCTGGATCCAATCACCCGCACCCAAAGCCTGCGCCTGCCGCTGGCAAATCCCGAGCAGCAGCTGCGCCCTGGCATGTGGGCCGACATCCAACTGCAAACCGAGCTACCCAGTGTCCTCCAGATTCCCCGGGAAGCCCTGATCCGTACCGGCAGCAGCACCCGTGTGGTGATACTGACAGGAGAGCGTTTCAGTGTGCGAGAAGTGGAAACTGGCCTGGAGCAGGGCGACTGGGTGGAAATTCGCACAGGTCTGCACGCCGGTGAAACCCTGGTGACTTCCGGCCAATTCCTGCTGGATTCGGAAGCCGCGCTCAGCGCCGGCCCCAGGCGCCTGGATGCGCACAGCGGCCATCAGCATTAGGAGTGCGACCATGATTGACGCCATCATTCGCTGGTCCATTGCCAATCGCATCCTGGTGCTGATCCTGGCCCTGGCCTTAACCGTGGTCGGCCTGCAGCTGCTGCGCCACACGCCGGTGGATGCCATTCCCGATCTCACTGACACCCAGGTCATCGTGCGCACCATGTATCCAGGCCAAGCACCAGATATCGTGGAGCAGCAAGTCACCTATCCCCTCACCCGCGCACTGATGGCAGTACCGGGCGCACATCAGGTGCGCGGTTTTTCTATGTTCGGTGATTCCTTTGTCTATGTGCTGTTCACAGAAGACACCGATCCCTATTGGGCCAGATCACGCGTGCAGGAATATCTCGGCCAGGTGCAACTGCCTGCCGATGCCAGTACCCGTCTGGGCCCAGATGCCAGCGGCGTGGGCTGGGTTTACAAGTACGCGCTGGTGGATCGCAGCGGCACCCACGACCTGGCGCAATTGCGCGCACTGCAGGACTGGTATTTGCAATACGAACTCCAGGGTCTGCCCGGAGTTGCGGAAGTCGCCACCATGGGTGGCATGGTGCGGCAGTATCAGGTGGCGTTGGATCCTCTGCGCATGCGTGCCTATGGCCTGCAGCTACCTGATATCCAACGCGCCATTGCTGCCGGCAATGCGGAAACTGGCGGCGGCATTCTGGAACTGGCTGAAGCGGAATACATGGTGCGCGCCTCCGGCTATGTGCAGAGCCTGGATGACCTGCGCCAAATTCCAGTGGGTCGCAACGCCGATGGCGTGCCGATTTTACTGCAGGACGTGGCAGATATCCGCCGCGGCCCGGCGCCACGGCGCGGTATTGCCGATCTGGATGGGGAAGGCGAAGCCGTGGGCGGCATCATTGTGATGCGTCAGGGCGCCAATGCCCGTGCCACCATCAACGGTGTAAAAGCGCGCTTGCAGCAATTGCAACAGGGTTTACCGGATGGCGTAGAGATCATCGAAGCCTATGATCGATCCGCGCTGATCAGTCGCGCCATCAATACCCTCTGGCAAAAACTCGCGCTGGAGTTCGTGGTGGTGATATTCATCTGCGCGCTGTTCCTCTGGCATCTACGCTCCTCGCTGGTGATTCTACTGAGTCTGCCACTGGGAGTGTTGACTGCCTACATCATCATGTATCTGCAAGGTATCAACGCCAATATCATGTCCCTCGCCGGTATCGCCATCTCCATTGGTGTCATGGTGGACGCCGCCATCGTGATGATCGAAAACGCCCACAGCAAGTTGGAACAGGTCAGTGGCACAGCCCCACTCAGTTCCGCTGCGCACTGGCAACAGATTGAAGCGGCCACGTTGGAAGTGGGACGGCCCGTGTTTCTGTCGCTTTTGATTGTGGCGTTGTCGTTTCTGCCGGTGTTCGCCCTGCAGGCCCAGGAAGGTCGACTGTTTTCTCCCTTGGCTTTCACCAAAACCTACAGCATGGCCGCTGGCGCCGGACTCGCCATCACCCTGGTACCCGTGCTGATGGGCTATTTTGTCCGCGGTCGGATCCGGCCGCAGCAACACAATCCCATGAGTCGAGGGTTGCAGCGTCTGTATCTGCAACTGCTGCGGCTGGCGTTGCACTATCCCTGGTGGGTGCTGGCCACTGCGCTGCTATTGGGTGCGTCCCTGTGGGTGCCGCTGCGTCACTCAGGCACGGAATTCATGCCACCACTGGATGAAGGTGA
>JBJHDG010000274.1:0-3607 GCA_050486425.1 Pseudomonadales bacterium
TAATCGAGCAGTGCCATGATGACAAGGGCATTATCTGGCCCGCTGCACTGGCGCCGTTCCAGATCGAGATCATCGCGCTGAACTACCAGAAGTCGGCCGCTGTGGCAGCGGCAGCCGATGCACTCTACGCCGAGTGCCAGGCGCTGGGTCTGGATGTCCTGCTGGATGATCGGGACGAACGTCCAGGAGTGAAGTTTGCCGATGCGGATCTGATTGGCATACCACATCTGGTGGTGATCGGTGATCGCAATCTCAGTTCCGAGCTGGTTGAGTACCGCAACCGGGCTGGCACTGCTAGCCTTGAGCTGGCCGTGGATAACCTTGCCCAGCAGCTGATGCAGCTGGTGCAACAGTAGAGGATCGGCACCAGGGATGCGCCTGATTCAGCATTGGCAAACTCCAACGGATGGGTGGTGGCGCTGGCGCACCCTGCTACTGTGTATTGCCTTGCTGGCCACTGGCCATGCCACCACGACCTACGCTGAAGATGCACCCGATGCGGCGCTCACCCGCTATCTGGCTCAGGCCGTTGCGACTGCCGCCCAGCAGCAGGACCACTTTGATGCCGAAGTCTGGTTGATCAGCGTCAAGCCCAAGTTGCAGCGTTATATCCGGGACACGGAGGAACGGCGGGAGATCCTGCTGCATGTCTACCGGGAGGCCCTGCACAACAATATCGACCCGGATCTGGTGTTGGCGGTGATCCAAATTGAAAGCGCCTTTGATCGCTTTGCCATCTCCCGGGTCGGTGCCCAGGGCCTGATGCAGGTGATGAGTTTCTGGCGCAATGAGATTGGCCGACCCCAGGACAATCTCACCGATATCGAAACCAATATCCGCTATGGCACCGCCATTCTGGCGCACTATCTGGAGGTCTCCCGTGGTGATCTGGTGGATGCGCTGGCCAGGTACAACGGCAGTCGCGGGCGCCTGAAGTATCCCGAGCTGGTGCTCGGTGCCTATCGCCGGACTTGGCAAACCACACCCATGGAAGAGTTACCCCTGCTGCAAGCCAGCTGCCAGAACTATCCCCTCGCCGCCTGCCAGCGTTACTAAAGCAGGGTCTGAATGCCGGCAATACGCTCCAGAACCGCCTGGGTCTGCGGGCCCTCCAGGGTCTGCACCAGTTGCCCATCAGGGTCCAGTACATAAGTGGTGGGCAAGCGGGTGGGACGGGCATAGTGCAACTGCGCATAGGGATCATGGTTCAGTTGCAGAAACTGGATGCCCATCTTCTGCATCAGGTCCAATAGCGCCTGATCCCGAATGCCATCGTAGTTCACACCCACCACAATGGCACCGTTGTCCGCCAGGTGCAGCGCATTGAGCTCCGGAATCTCATGCCGGCAGGGGGCACACCATTCGGCCCAATAGTTGATAAACACCCAACTGCCGCGCCAATCCTCAAAGCGCAGCCCGGCACCATCGGCCAACTGCACATCGGCACGCCCGCAGCCGGTGAGCATCAGGATGGCGGTGGCCAGTACGGTCACCCGCACCTGTGTCCGAACGCTTACGCACCGTGAAGGTCGTGGAGATCTCAAGCTTTGTGTTACCACTACAGCATACCCCCTACTTTTTGTTCCCTACCCCGGTGGCCGCGCCTACCACATCTGAAGCCGCCAGCAGCGGCTCCAACGCCAGCGTCAACTGGGCTTCCGCCTGCTGGGCAAACTGTTGCAGCGGCGCCTGCCAAGCGGATGCCTCGGTCACCGCCGCCAGCTTGGCAGGCACCACGGCATCCGGCAGCCGCTGATACAGGTCCCACAGCGTCAGGCTGTTCAAACTGCGTGACAGTGCCAACCCTTCGTTGTCCACCTGACGGAACAAGCCCAACTCGCGCAGCACAGCATAGACCCTTTCTCGCTCCAGTAGATTCATACCGACCTGCCTGGAGAGCTCAAGTTCCGGCACCGCGTCACCACGCAGATGTGCCTGATACAGCAGCCGCAGTACCCGCAGGCAGTTCAGCAATGGTGGGTCCGTATTCACCACCCGGGTGTCCTGCTCCAATGACAGGGTGCGGACGAAAATCGCACCACTGAGAATCAACACCCACACCAGATAAATCCAGGCCAGAAACAAGGGCACCGCAGCAAAGGCGCCGTAGATGAGCTGGGTGTTCATATGACCTACCGAGAGGGCGAACAGCTTCTGTGCAATGGCGAAACCGATGGCGGCCAGGAGTCCGCCATAAATGGCATGCAGCACGGGCACGCGGCAGTTGGGCATGGCGAAATAAAGAATGCTGAAGCCTGCCACACTGAGCAGCGTGGGCAGATAGCTGAGCAGGGTTTCCCGCAGTCCCAGCCCATCTATGTCTGCCACCAGCGGCAGAGAGAACAGGTAGGAGCTGATGAGCAGGCCGGCGATGATCATGGGCGGACCTGCGGTCAGTACGCCCCAGTACAACAGGAACCGCTGCAGACCGCGTCGACCCTCACCGAGATTCCAGATACGGTTGAAGACCCGTTCGATACTCACCAGCATGCGGAACGCCACCAGAATCAGAAAGGCAATACCGGCCCAGGTGAGTTGGCGCGCTTGCAGGGAGAACTCCGTCAGCCGCTCCTGAATCAATTCCGAGCTGGCCGGCACAAAATTGGCAAAGATAAAGGCCTGCACCTGTTCGCCCAGGTCAGCGAACTCCGGCATGATGGAAAGGATGGTGTAGGCCACCGTCATGATGGGCACCACAGCAAACAAGGTGGTGTAGGTAAGCGCCGCCGCCGACGGGAACAGATCCAGCTCCTGGAACTGGTGACTGATCTCCGCCACAAACCAGCGCACCCGCCCCCACAGCCAGTGCAAATGTCCGAGAATCCATACTGGTTTCTGCATCGGTTACAATGCTCCCTGTGAATTTGCAGCCGTCACGGCTAAGCTTGCGCCCCATGAGGACGTTGTATTTCTACCATAATCCCCGCTGTTCCAAGTCCCGAGCGGCGCTGGCGTTGCTGGAGGCCCGGGGCATCAAGCCGGAACTGAGACTGTACCTGGAGCAGGCACCTTCGGCAGCGGAAATCCGCGCATTACTCAAAGCTTTACAGATGCCGGCGCGGGACCTGATCCGGCGCGGGGAAGCACTGTACAAAACACTGGCGCTGGCAGATGCGGATGAGGAGACCCTGATTGCAGCCATAGCCAACCATCCAATCCTGCTGGAGCGGCCCATTCTCTCCAACGGCAAGCAGGCCCAAATCGGCCGCCCGCCGGAGAATGTCCTGAAACTGTTGGTATGAACAGCGACGACTACATCCTGGTGCTCTACTACAGTCGCCGCGGCAGCACGGCGGCCCTGGCCAAGGCCATCGCCCGCGGCGTCCAGGCCCAGGGCCACTTTGATGTCCGCCTGCGTACCGTGCCGACTGTGAGTCCGGATACCCAAGCCAAGGCGCCACCGGTACCTGATGCAGGTGCGCCCTATTGCAGCACCGAGGATCTGGCTGGCTGTGCCGGCCTGGCCCTGGGCAGCCCAACGCGTTTCGGCAATATGGCAGCGCCACTGAAATACTTTCTGGACGGCACCAGCGACCTCTGGCTCAGCGGCGCCCTGGCAGGCAAACCCGCCGCCCTGTTCTGCTCCACGGCCAGCCTGCACGGTGGC
>JBJHDG010000275.1:0-3583 GCA_050486425.1 Pseudomonadales bacterium
TGGCCAGAGGTGCGCTGGTGCCGGCGGCCTCCATCAGCGCCATGAGATCCGCCAGCTCATCGCCAGGCTCGGCCAGATCATGCACGGCATAAGCGTTGTCCCACATGATCAGGAATCCGGCGCCGGCGCGGCGCGGTAATGCGGCCAGGCGTGTCACCACTGCCTCTGTATAGGTGCAGCCCGTGGGATTGGCATACTTGGGTACGCACCAGATGCCCTTGATGTGGGGGTCGGCTGCCACCAGTGCTTCCACCTGGTCCATGTCCGGACCCTGATCGGTCATGGTCACCGGGATCATGGCAATGCCCAGGGATTCACAGATACCAAAATGCCGGTCGTAGCCGGGTGCCGGGCAGAGGAACTTCACCTGCGCCTCTGCAGGCAGCTGGTTGCGCCAGGCAGAACCCTGACCCCAGAGGCCAAAGTCCAGGGCGGTGCTGACGATCTGATGCATCAGGGTCAGGCTGCTGTTGCCTGCGGCCATTACCACTTCCGGCCGGGTGCCCATGATCTCCGCGCCCAGGGCTCTGGCCTCGGGGATGCCACGCAGACCACCGTAGTTGCGTGCATCGGAACCATCTGCCAGCCGGAAATTACCCTGCAGTATCCCATCCATGGCGTTGGAAAGGTCCAGTTGGTCGCTGGCGGGTTTGCCACGGGTAAGATCCAGCTTCAGGTTGCGGCTGGCCAGCTGTTGGTAACGGGCTTGCAGTTGTGTCACCAGCGCCTGCAGGGCGGGCGTATCCAATTGCTGCAGCGGAGTGCGAACGGTTGCGTGCGCCATGATCAGAGATTGAGTCCTTCCAGTTCGTTGAAACCAAGCATCAAGTTCAGGTTCTGGACGGCAGCGCCGGACGCGCCCTTGCCCAGGTTGTCGTATCTGGTTACCAGCAGTAGCTGCTCGGCATTGGCGAACAGCAGCAGATCCAGTCGGTTACTGTCATTGGCCAGGCGTGGATCCAGGAACTTACCTTCTTCCAGGCTGGCCAGGGGTTGTGGTGGCAGCACGCGGATGCAGGGTTCCTGGGCATAGCGGCGGCTGAACAGGGCATGGGCCTGCTGGACATTGTCGATGCCGGCAAGTTCGCTGAAAAACAGCGGCACCTGCACCAGCATGCCCTTGTAGTAGGGGGCCACCATGGGTACGAACAGGGGCGGCTGCTGCGTGCCGCTGTAGCGGTGCATTTCCGGCACATGCTTGTGGTGCAGATCCAGGCCGTAAGGCATGGAAGGCTGCTCGGCCCCAGGTGCCTGTGCGGCCAGCGCCTGATACTTTTCGATCAGCGGCCGGCCGCCGCCGGAATAACCGGACAGACCGGTCAGGCGCAGCGGTTGGGCCGGATCCAGCACACCGGCATCCAGGAGCGGCCGTACCGACAACAGAAAGCCAGTGGGATAACAGCCGGGATTGCTGACCCGTCGGGCCTGGGCAATGGCTTCGCGCTGGCCAGGACACAGCTCCGGCAAGCCATAGACCCAAGCACTGGCCACCCGATGTGCGCTGCTGGCGTCCAGCACCCGGGTGCTGGGGTTTTGCAGCAGGCCAACGGCTTCCTCGGCGGCTGCATCAGGCAGACAGAGCACTACCAGGTCGGCGCTGTTCAGCAGATCCTGGCGTGCCGCTGGATCCTTGCGCGCAGCAGTGTCGATCTGCAGCAGCTCCACGCCTGGATGGCGGGCCAGATAGCCGGCAATTTCCAGGCCGGTGGTACCAGCCTGACCGTCAATGAATACCTTTGCCACGATGTGCGCTTACCTGTCAGCCTGGCTGTGGATAGGGTTGTGCAGGGGCCTGGGCCCATGAAAAAGCCGCCCATGATACCCCTTGCCGGGGGTTGCCAGTGAGCGGCAGTGTTCAGGCGGGTGATTGTACCCTATTTGTCCGTGGCTGCTTTTGGTGGCCAGGGCAAAAATGCACTGGTGGCCTGAATATAGCGGGCGTAGTCCGGACGCCGCTTGAGCAGGCCCTGCTCCAGCACGTCGTTGGACAGGTAGATAAACAGCAGGGTCATGGCCAGGGGGCCGATCAGTGACCACCAGGACAGTCCCGAGAAGCACAGCAGTCCCAACCCCCACCACTGCAGGGCGTCACCAAAGTAGTTGGGGTGGCGTGAATATTGCCACAGGCCCTGATTCATCACGGTGCCTTCGTTGGCGGGATCGGCGCGGAAGCGACTGAGCTGGATATCTGCCAGCAGCTCCGTGGTAAAGCCTGCCACCCAGAGCAGCACACCCAACCAGTTCAGCCAAAGAAATTCCGGTGTGGCGCGAAAGGCTGCGATGATGGGCGTGGCTACCAGCAGCGCCAATCCGCCCTGGAGCAGATAGATGCGGTGATAGGTTTGCAGCCACCAGTTGCTGCCGCCGCGTTGCCGCCAGCGCCGATAGCGGAAGTCCTCGCCTTGGCCCAGATTGCGGGCGGTGAGGTGAAATGCCAGGCGCAGGCCCCAGATGGTTACCAGCAATACTGCCAGCAGCATTTTCAGATTGGCCTGTTCCAGGTTCAGCGCCAGCAGCACCCAGGCCATGAGTACAAACAGCGGCCCCCAGAACATGTCGATGATGCTGGCGTCCTCCAGCACCACGCTGAGCAGCCAGAGCAGAGAAACCGTCACCCAGACAGCCAGCAGGGCATAACCGTAGAGCGCCAGAAAACCCATGTCGTAGCTCCTTGCTTGTTCGTTGTTACCCAGATATTGCCATCATGCCGATCCGGTCAGCGCTGAAAGCGCTGCTGCAGCCACTGACTGATATCCCGAATCTCCTCCGGACAGACACTGTGTCCCATGCTGTATTCATGCCAGGTCAGTTGGAAATTCAGCTGCCGGAGCACTTCCCGGCTGGTAACGGCCCGGGTAATGGGAATCATGGGATCAGCCAGACCATGCGCCATGAAAATGGGAATTTCAAGATTGGCAAAACTCAGTGCACCGGCCAGGGACTCATGGTCATGCACATAGGTGGATAAGGCCATGATGCCGGCCAGGGGTTCCGGATAGCGCAGCCCCAGATGCAGGGCAATGACACCACCCTGGGAGAATCCGGCCAGCAAGATGCGCGTGCTGGCGATACCCTGGGCTTGTTGGGCGGCGATCAACGTCGCCACTTGCTGCGCGGAGGCTTCAATATCACTGGTACCGGCCAGCGGTGCGCGGGGATCTATGTCGTACCAGGCGCGCATGGCCATGCCGCCATTGATGGTCACCGGTCGCACCGGTGCGTGCGGAAACAGGAAGCGCAAGCGTAGCTGCGGCGGTAGCTGTAGCTCAGGCACGATGGGTTCGAAGTCGTGGCCATCGGCGCCCAGTCCGTGCAACCAGATAATGCAGGCGTCCGGGTTGGGTGCGGTTTCGATTGTCAGGTAGTCCAGGCTCATCAGCGCTCAATCTTCAGGTGGTGGATTGCCGTGCATCTTAGCGCAGAAGGCGCCAGCTGCTCACCGCATCCGTATAATGGCCGCATTTTGCCTTGCGCCCATTGCTGGAGGTGCCCTTGGATGCTCCCCCCAATCATCAGTTCCGTCGCAGTCTACAGAGCTTGCGACCGGCCCTGGTATTTCTGCGCCCGTATCGCTGGCAAATAC
>JBJHDG010000276.1:0-3575 GCA_050486425.1 Pseudomonadales bacterium
CCTTGGCCCTGCTCAGTGCCTGTAGCTGGCGCGCCCGCACGGATGCGGGTGACCTGGCCGATCTGGTGGCGACGTTGCCGGTGCTGCAGGTGCCGGAAGTGCGCCTGCCACCGCCCAGCCGGGATGAGGTCATGGCGGCCTACCGTCAGCTCTATGAGCTGCATGGTGGTGATATGGCACCGGTGCAGGATTACGCCGTGGGCCGGCGCCTGGCCGATTTGGCCATGGCCGAGGGTGAGATGCTGGACCTGGAAGCGCGGCCGGAGCCCTATGCCGGTGCCATTGCCTTCTACCTGCAATTGCTCGGCCGGCCTGAGGGCGAAGACAAGGATGAAGTGCTCTACCAGTTGGCCCGGGCCTATGAGCTCTCCGGTGATCTGGTGCGGGCCGACCAGTATCTGAGTCGCCTGGTGCGCGAGCATCCTGAGAGCCGGCATCAGGTGGAAGCCAGGTTCCGGCGCGCGGAACTGGCGTTTTCCGCCGGTGATTTCACGGCGGCCACCCAGGATTATGGCTATGTGGCGAACCTGGCGGTGGGCACCCAGATGGGCCTCAACGCTCGCTATATGCATGGTTGGAGCCTGTTTCGGGACGCCGAATACGCCGCCAGCCTGACCAGTTTCTATGCGGTGTGCGCCGAGCTGCAGCCCCGTTTGGCACTGGCAGAACCGGGCGCGGCCGGTCAGGAGTTGCTGGATGACAGCCTGCGGGTACTGGTGCTGGCGCTGTCCTATCTGGATGGCGTGCAAACTCTGGCCACATCCATGCGCGGCTATGGGCGGCCGGACTGGCAAATCCTGGTTTATCAGCGTCTGGCGGATCATTACGAAGCGCAGAACCGGGTTCTGGATGCGGTCAGCACGCTGGAGACCTTTGGCGAGGAAAATCCGCTGGACTTGCAGGCGCCGCAGTTCCATCAGCGCGCCATCAGCCTGCTGCTGGCAGCGGACTTCCCCAGCGAAGTGCCGCCACGTAAGCATGCGTTCGTAACCCGCTATGGCCTGGACAGCCCATTCTGGAACCATTGGGATGCCGGGGCGCGCCAGAGTTATCTGCCGGTACTGGAAGCTTATCTCACCGAATTTGCGCAGCAGGCCCATGCCCAGGCCCAGGACAGCGGTCTGGCCGGGGATTACCTGCGTGCGGCAGATTGGTATCGGCAGCTGATCGCGACGCTGCCGGACGCCCCCGAGACGCCCCAGCGCTGGTTCCTGCTGGCGGAGACCTACACCGCCGCCCAGAGTCATGAGCTGGCCCTGGCCGCCTACCAACAAGTGGTGCGCACGCATCCTGAGCGGGCCGTGGCCGCGGAAGCCGCCTACGCATCCGTATTGGCGCTGGATGCATTGGTGGCGCAAGGCCAGGCTGATCTGGCAGATCCGGCGCTGGCAGATCCGGCGCGCCTGGCCCAGTGGCAAACCCAGCAGATCAGTGCGCAGGTGGATTTTGCCCTGAGTTTCCCGGATGACCCGCGTGCCCCTGCGGTACAGCTGGCGGCCGCTGATGCTTTGTTCCGCGCAGGCAACTACGGCCAGGCGGTGGCCCTGGCGGCACCCCTGACCCAGCAGACCGGACTGCCGGCCGAGGCGCTGCGCAGTGCCTGGGTGATCCTGGGTCATGGCCAGTTCCAGTTGGGGGATTTCCCCGCTGCTGAAACCGCCTACCGGCGCCTGCTGGCTGAGCCCGAGGCCGCGGTGCAAGCGGATGCCAGCAACCTGCGCGGCCAGCTGCTGGCCAGCATCTATCGCCAGGGTGAAGCTGCAGAAGCCGCCGCGGCGCTGGATCTGGCGGTGTATCACTACCTGCGCATGGCCGAGGTGGATGCGGCTGATCCCCTGGCCGCTGCCGGTCATTTTGATGCCATTGCCGTACGCGAGGCGCAGCAGCAGTTTGCAGAAGCGGCGCTGCTGCTGAGCCAGTTCCGGCAACGCTATCCGGGGCATGAGCTGGCCACGGATGCCAGTCTGCGCCTGGCTGGTTTTTACGAAGCGGGGGATGACTGGGCCAGCGCGGCGCGGGAATTTGAGCGTCAGGCGCGGGAAGATTCCGACCCGGCGCGGCGGCGCCAGGCCCAGTTCCGGGCCGCCGAGCTGTTCCTGCAGGCGGGTGAGCTGGCCCAGGCACGGCGTGTCTATGCCGCCTATGCCGTGGCCTTTCCGGAACCCCTGGATATGCAGGTAGAGGCGCTGTATCAGTTGGTGACGCTGAGCGATGCCCTGGGTGATCGGCGTGAGGCGCGGCGCTGGCAGCAACAGCAAATTCAGTTGGCCCGGCAGCGTGGCCCCGCTGCCAGTGGCCGCCTCAACCGGCTCGCGGCCCAGGCGCAGCTGGCCATCGCCCTGGAAGCCAAGGACGACTACCGGGTGGTGCGGCTGACGCATCCACTGGCGCAAACCCTGCAGACCAAGCAGGCCAGGTTGCGCACAGCCATTGCCGAGTTTGAAACCTTGGCAGCATTGGGGGTGGCTGAGTACATCCACGCCGCCACCTTTCATATTGCGGATATCTATGCGGAGTTGGCCCAGGCCATCCTGGAATCGGACCGCCCCGCCGGCCTGAACGAGCTGGAACTGCAGGAGTACGAATTCCTGCTGGAAGAGCAGGCATACCCGTTCGAGGAACAGGCCATCGGCCTTCATGAGATCAATGTCCGCCGCAGTTGGGATGGTGCCTACGATGACTGGGTGACGCAAAGCTTTGCCGCCCTGCGCACACTGCTGCCAGCCCGATTTGATAAAGCGGAAATGCAGGCGGGGTATGCCGAACATGGCCATTGAAGCCCGAGTGCCGCAGCCTTGGCGCAAGTCGGCGGCTGGATGTGCCGGACTGTTGATGTTGGGGTTGCTGTTGCTGGGTTGTCAGTCGCAGCCGCAGCAAGCGGCGGGAGCTGACGATGTGCGCTTTCGGCAGGCACTGACGGCGTTGCAGCAGGCGCGTTATCGTGAGGCGGAGTTGTTACTGCAGGAACTGCTGGCGCAGCAGCCGGCACTGCCTGGCGCCTGGATCAATCTTGGGCATGCCCATTTGGGACAGGCTCAGGCCGAGGCCGCCGAAAATGCCTTTCACCAGGCCTTGCAATTGCGGCCGGATGATTGCCGTGCGTTGGTGCCCCTGGGGGTGATGGCACGGCAAACGGGAGATTTTGCACAGGCTGAACAATTTTATCGGCGCTGCCTGGCGGCAGCGCCGGATTTTCGCGAGGCTCATCTCAATCTCGGCATACTTTATGAGTTATATCTAGGCCGCCTCGGTGATGCCCTGGCGGCCTATGAGCAATATCAGGCCCTGTTGCCTGAACCTGATCCGCGGGTAGCGGGCTGGCTGCTGGATTTGCGCCGGCGTCTGGATGCCGGTTGAGGCCATGCGAGGGAGCGCGGCATGGGTAAGAACATGAAGCAAAGGGTTTGCGGGCGCAGTCCGGGCGCACCAGCATTGATGTTGCTATCGATGCTGGTGCTGTCCCCCGGCCTGGGTGCGCAACCCGAAGCCGGCTATATCGAGCTGGAGACGGAAGTGATCTCCGGCAGCCAGGAACTGCCCAGGGTGCTGTACATATTGCCCTGGCAGGAACCCAC
>JBJHDG010000277.1:0-3556 GCA_050486425.1 Pseudomonadales bacterium
CATACCGGCGTCAGCCAACGCGCCACGCATGGCCGCCATGGCGCCAGCACCATCATCCGGCGGGCTGGTGATGTGGTGGGCATCTGCGCTGAGGCCAAAACCCACCAGCTCACAGTAGATCTTCGCGCCCCGGGCCCGAGCATGCTCATACTCTTCCAGCACCAGGGCGCCGGCACCATCACCCAATACAAAGCCATCCCTGTCCTTATCCCAGGGCCGACTGGCGCGGGTGGGGTCGTCATTACGGGTGGAGAGCGCTTTCATGGACGCAAAGCCGGCCACGGTCACAGGCGCGGTGGCCGCTTCTGCGCCGCCCGCCACCATCACATCCGCGTCACCATACTGAATCATCCGGGCTGCCTGGCCGATGCAATGGGTGCCGGTGGTACAGGCGGTGACAATGGCGATATTGGGGCCACCGAAACCATATTTGATGGAGAGATTGCCGGAGATCATGTTGATGATGCAGGCCGGCACGAAGAAGGGTGATACCCGCCGTGGACCACCTTTGACCAGGGTGGCTTCGGCTTCGGCGATAGTCTGAATACCGCCGATACCGGAACCCAAGGCAACACCGATGCGATGCGCGTCCGGCTGCGGGCTATCCAAGCCGGCATCCTGCACGGCCTGGATACCAGCCACCAGGCCATACTGGATAAAGGGGTCCATGCGTCTGGCCTCTTTTTTATCCATATAGGCCGACACATCAAAATCCTTGACGCCACAGGCAAACTTGACGCTGTGATCGCTGGTGTCAAAGCTGTCGATCAGCGCCGCACCGCTTTTACCGGCCAGCGCATTGCGCCAGCTGTCCTCGACGTTATTGCCGATGGGGCTCAGCATACCCAACCCGGTCACTACGACGCGTCTTTTGCTCATATTCCAGCTTCCTCTAGGCCGTTAGCCAGGGCGGCGCGCGCAGCGCAAAGTCCAGCCCCGACCCTGAACAGGTGGACAGCATACAGAAAAAGCCGCACTACCAGGTAGATGCGGCTTCTCTGTTATCCACCGAGTGGATGCGTCTTACTGATGAGCCAGAATGTAATCGATGGCTTCTTTAACGGTGGTGATCTTCTCGGCTTCCTCGTCGGGGATTTCAGTTTCGAATTCCTCTTCCAGGGCCATTACCAGCTCCACCGTATCCAGAGAATCAGCGCCCAGGTCTTCCACAAAGGAAGCATTGTCTTTCACTTCCTCTTCCTTGACACCCAGTTGTTCACAGATCAGTTTTCTGACACGTTCTTCAACACTGCTCATTTTTTAGCTATCTCCCGAGATTCAGGTCCGCTGCAGCAGGGCAGCGCGTAGTTTATAGAGGGGGCATACCCTATTCAAGCATGCAGATCCCTGATCAGTTCATGTACAAACCGCCATTGACCTGTATGGTTTCCCCAGTGATATACGCTGCCGCATCGCTTGCCAGAAATGCTACAACGTGGGCAACATCCTCGACACTACCCATGCGCCCCAGCGGAATGCGGGACAGCATCTGCTGCTTCACATCCTCTGTCAGCTCATGGGTCATATCGGTTTCAATGAACCCAGGCGCAACCGCATTCACAGTAATGGATCTGGAACCCACTTCCTGCGCCAGCGCCCGGGTAAATCCTTCCATGGCAGCCTTGGAAGCCGCATAGTTCGATTGGCCCGGATTACCCATCCGCCCAACCACCGAACTCAGATTGATGATCCGGCCCCAACGGGCCTTGGTCATACCCCGCAACAGCGGCTTGGTAAGCCGAAACAGCGATGACAGATTGGTTGCGATTACCGCATCCCATTCTTCATCCTGCATGCGCAGCAACAGGTTGTCCCTGGTGATGCCGGCATTGTTGACCAGCACCAACGGCATGCCGGCAGCTTCTTTGATCTGATCCAAAACAGCACTGACTGAACTGCTGTCTTCCACCCGCAGCGCATAGGCCAAGCCGCTGATACCGCTACTGGCCATGCGATCGCGAATGGCGGCGGCGCCTGCTTCACTGGTGGCAGTACCGATCACAAAAAAACCATTTGCCGCCAGGCGTTCCAGAATGGCCCGCCCAATACCACGGCTGGCACCCGTTACCAGGGCAACCTTCTGACCTTCCTGCACCTGACTCACGCGGCAGTCTCCTCCAGCGCCTTGGCAAAGGCAGCAGCGGTATCCGTGGTGGCCGCTGCCAGGCTTTTATCAATGCGCTTCACCAAACCTGCCAACACTTTCCCGGGGCCACATTCCACAACCCGGGTGGTACCTTCAGCCTGCATACGCTGCACGCTCTTGCTCCAGAGCACAGGCTGGGACAACTGCGCGATAATCCGCGTCTGCAATTCGTCCAGGTTAGCGCTGATGCCTGCATCCACGTTCTGCACAATGGGCACAGTCGGCATTTTCAACTCAAGCTGACGTAATGCAGCGGCGAACTCCGTGCTGGCTGGTGCCATCAACTCACAATGCACAGGCACGCTGACCGCCAATTTCATGGCACGCTTGGCGCCCGCTTGCTGGCAGTTTTCAATGGCTTTATCTACCGAGCCGGCATGGCCAACGATCACCACTTGACCCGGGGCGTTGAAGTTGGCCGGCGCAACCACGCCAGCAATGCCTGCGCAACAGGCAGCCACCTGATCGTCATCCAGCCCGAGAATAGCCGCCACCGCGCCTTCACCGGCAGGCACGGCCTTTTGCATCAGCTGGCCACGCAGATTCACCAGTTTTACGGCATCGGTAAAAGCCAGCGCGCCAGCACAGACCAGGGCGGTAAATTCACCCAGACTGTGCCCGGCCATGATTTGGGGCCGTACCTCGGTGCGTTCACACCAGAGCCGCCACAAGGCCACGCTGGCGGTTAGCACCGCGGGCTGAGTGATGGCAGTCTGGTTCAATTCTTCCGCAGGCCCCTCGGCGATCAGTCGCGACAGCGGCAGGCCCAAGGCAGCGTCAGCCTCCGCAAAGCACTGCTTTACGGTGGGCTCTGCATAAAATTCGGCCAGCATGCCCACTTCCTGTGAGCCCTGGCCCGGAAATACGAAACCTAGCACCCTGGGGCCTCCCCCTGATTATGGATGGGCTTGTGTTATACGCCTGTCAGAGTTCAGGCAGTACTTTCTTGCCGCGATAGTAGCCATCGGCAGTGATGTGATGACGACGATGGGTCTCACCCGTGGTCGGATCAATGGACAGCGTGGGGTTGCTCAGCGCATCGTGGGAACGACGCTGACCACGACGGGAACGGGTCACTCTGCTTTTCTGTACGGCCATGGTTCTTACTCCAACAAACCTGTAGTGGTTACTCTTCTTTATCCGTGTCTGTTTGCGGCCTGCGCCAATGCTTCAAGGCCGCAAATGGACCGCCAGCTGCTTCCGCATCGGCAACCTCGGTTGCCGCGTAAGTCATTGCCGGCATGGCCGGACACTGCTGATCCCGGCATACCTTTTCTGGCAATGCCAGAATCAAATCATCCTCAATCAATGCAGCCACCTGGATGCTTTCACCACCAAAGTCCTCCAGCACAAAATCGTGCTTGATCGTGTCCGGGTTCGACAGGGTGATCGCGACGACCTGCCCCGGCC
>JBJHDG010000278.1:0-3550 GCA_050486425.1 Pseudomonadales bacterium
ATCATGTTCAGGCTGCAAGCGGTCGGCAAGGGCATGCCAGTACGGTGAGATGGCGCCGCCGGCGCGCAGGTGGGACAGCATCATGCCGCTGGTGTAATACCTGTCGGTGCGGGCAAAGGCATCGTTGTCAATCACCAGGTTCAACAACCGATCATTGCCCAGCACGGCGGGGCTGCCAACCAGCAGGAGCAAGGGCAGAAACCGACGCCAACCGAGGCTGCGGCGGTTAGGGTTGGTGAAGCGCAAGCAGGTAATCGTCATATGGGTTTTATGATAGAACATGTCTCGCGCATTGACAGCCGAGACCGGGCGCGCCTGTTAGTGATTTCCGCTAGACTGCCGGCTTTTGCTGCTTGCGAGGTGGTGTTGAATGCGCGTTGCAGAATTGAAGTCTCCGGCGGGTCCAAAGGTGATGCGCTTAGCCGTCCTGGTGCTGACTGGGCTGCTGTTGCAGGGTTGCAGCCAGGATGACCCAAGGCCGGCTTCTGCCGAAGCCACCTATCAACGCTACTGCTTCTCCTGCCATACCACTGGTGCGGGCGGTGCGCCCCGCACCGGTGATGTGGAGACCTGGCGGCCACGCTTGGCGCAGGGGCGGGATGTGCTGATCCGGCATACCATCGACGGTCTACCGCCGGCGATGCCGGCGCGTGGGTTATGCCGCCAGTGCAGCGACGAAGAACTGGTGCAGGTGGTGGACTATATGATCGAGCGCAGCCAGTAGGCTCATAGATCGGCGGGTATGGGCGCGGTCAGACGCAGCATGCCTGCGGCTGTGGGGATAATCAGGCGGTGGCAATGCAGGGCCAGTCGCGGCCAGGCCTGGGCCGGATCCTGGGGTTTGCCGTAGAGGTGGTCGCCCAGTATCGGATGGCCAATCCAGCTCAGCTGCACGCGTAACTGATGGCTGCGCCCGGTTATCGGTTGCAACAGCACCAGGCTGGTTGCACCTGCCTGCAAGGTGCGTAGAAATGTGGTGCTGGCCAGCGCCTGGGCATCCCAGGCCTGTGCCGGCAGATGCCAGCCCTGTTGGTCCTGCACGATGGCCGCGCGGGGGCCGGCAATGCGATAACGGCTTTTGCGTCCTTTGCGTAGTGGCAACGCCAGTTGCAGGCGCTGGCCCCTGGTGACGCTTCCCAGTACCCTGGCCAGATAGAATTTGCGAATCAGGCGCTTGTTGAAGGCGCGGTTCAGCGCTGCTTGAGTCTGGGGATCGCGGGCCAGTACCAGCACGCCGCTGGTGCCTTTGTCCAGCCGGTGCACCTGATACAACTTGTGGGCCGGGTCGCTGGCTTGCAGCTGATCCCACAGGTTGGGCTCACCGCTGCGGTCGGCAAATAAAGCGTTACCTGAGGGTTTATTCAGCACCAGCAAATGCTGGTCCTGATACAGGATATTGGGTGCAGGTTGGGAATGAGGCTGTGTCATGAATCTGCGTGATCTGCGGTACCTGGTGGCGGTGGCGGAACAGTTGCACTTTGGCCGCGCGGCGGAAGCCTGCTTTGTCAGCCAGCCTACCTTATCCACCCAGATCAAAAAACTCGAAGCTTTTCTGGGCGTCACGCTCATGGAGCGCAGCAACCGGCAGGTGATCCTCACGCCCGTGGGTGAGGCCATCGTCGCCAGAGCCCGTGTGATTCTGCGGGAAGTGGATCAACTGGTGCAGGTGGCGGAAGAATCCCGGGATCCTTTGGGTGGTAACTTTCGCCTGGGCATCATTCCCACCGTGGCGCCACATCTGTTGCCGCGCATACTGCCATCCATACGTCAACACTTTCCCAATCTGAAAATCCAGCTCACCGAAGGCCAGACCGCGGTAATCAGCGCTCAGCTCAAAGCCGGTGACCTGGATGCTGTCATCGCCGCACTGCCGCTGGATGAAGATAACCTGGAGCAGCAGGAATTATTTTTTGAACCCTTTTATCTGGCGGTATCCCGTCAGCATCCGAAAGCCGAGGCAGCACAGGTAACACTCAAGGAGCTGGATCAGGAGCAGGTGCTGTTGCTGGAAGATGGACACTGTCTGCGGGATCAGGCGCTGAGTATATGCCGCTCCAACAATGCGGTGGAGAATACCAACTTCCGTGCCACCAGTATCGAGACCCTGCGGCAGATGGTGGCGGCCAATATTGGCGTGACCCTGATGCCGGCCATGGCCATAGGTGCCGCGGACGCGGCGGTCAGTTACATTCCCTTCGCCGGCAAGGCGCCGGGCCGTCACATAGGTATTGCCTGGCGTAGCACCTCGAGTCGACAGGAACTGCTGCAGCGGCTTACCCGCATTCTGCAGCGGCACTGCGCTTAAACGTTGTGCCTAGTTGTCCGCGCTGGCTATCACCAGATCAATACGCCTGTTGCGCGCACGACCGCTGGGACTTTCATTGCTGGCCACTGGGAAGTTTTCCCCATAGCCCAGGGCGCTGATCTGGTTCGGTGACAGCTGGGTGTGCTGCAGCAGATAGTTGCGCACGGCTTCCGCCCGGCGTTGGGACAGTGCCAGATTGTCATCGGCATTACCGAAGGAGTCGGTGTGGCCTTCCACGGTGATCACCGCATCCGGGAACAGGCTGATGGCCTCGATGACCCTGGTCAGCAGCGGCAGGTGTGTATCCTGCAGTTGATCGCTGCCCACGGCGAAGTTCAGACCCACCATACGCAGCAGCACGCTGTTGCCGGCGCGCAGTACTTCGGCTTCATCATGCTGGAACAGGGTTTCCAGACGCTGCAGGCGAGCCCGTCGCTGCTGCTGTTCTTCCAGCAGCGAACTCAGGGTCAGGGACTCCTGGGTGGCGCTGCCCAGCATGCGTTCCAGGGAGGCGATACGCTCATCCCGCTCCTCAATGCCCAACCGGGCCTGATCCAGCGCCCGCTGCTGGCGCCGAATCTGATCCAGAATATCGGTGACGGTGGCGGCCGTGCCAAAGGAGAGGTCCGGCGTGATGGACATGAGCTCGGCCACGTCCAGGATTGGCGTCACCATGGACAGTACCAATGACTCCATATCGCCAGAGCGCTCCGCGGCGCGGATGCGCGCGTGCAGGTACAGTGCATGACTGGCCTGTTGCTGGGCTTGGCGCGCCAGAATACGTGGCCGGTCGGTGTCGTATCTGTCTTCTGCCAGGGCCGCCTCGGCTTCGGCCAGGCTGTGTTGCGCACTGGCCAGGGTCTGGGGAGCGCGCCGCTCCACCCGGTCGCGTTGGGCCTGGGCCAGTAGCCGGCGCGCATCGGCCAGCAACAGGGTTTCGATGGCGGCCAACTCAGCATCCCTAAAGGCCTGGGTGGCTGCGTCCGCCAGCACCTGGGCGCGATCGGAGCGGCCCCGCTCCAGGGTCTCCAGGGCACGGTGGAAGTCACGTTCCGCGTTGCGCCAATCACGGCTGTCCTGTTCGGCGGCACCAGCGGCCTGGGCGCTCTGACGCGCGCCCAGCATGGGGCCAAAACTGGTTTCCGCCAACCGGGCGGTTTCAAAGGCAGCATCCAGCTGCTGCTGGGCATTGTTCAGTTGGCGTCTGACCTGCTCCAGCGCACGCCCGCGCGCCAGGGTTTGCCG
>JBJHDG010000279.1:0-3533 GCA_050486425.1 Pseudomonadales bacterium
CTGAAAACCACAGCCGGCCAACACCAATACAGGTGCCAGCCCAGCCAGGGCAACGAGCCTAGCCCACCACCAGATTGAGCAGTTTGCCTGGAACATAGATCACCTTGCGCTCCGTGGTGCCCGCCACAAATTTCAGAACATTCTCATTGGCCAGGGCCAGGGCTTTGATCTGATCAGCATCTGCACCCACAGGCGCCAGTACGCGCCCCCGCAGCTTGCCATTCACCTGCACCGCCACCTCCACTTCATCCCGTTCCAATGCCGCCGCATCCACCGCGGGCCAGCGCGCTACATGCACGTCTTCGGCATTGCCCAAGGCACGCCAGCACACCTGCGCAATGTGCGGCGCTATGGGCGAGAGCACCAGCACCGCCACGTTCAAGGCCTCAGCCACCGCCGCGCGTGTTTGCACCGCGTCCACCGGAGTACGGCTGATGGTATTGCACAGTTCCATCACCGCGGCCACCACCGTATTGAACTGCACCCGGCGCCCATAATCGTCATCGGCTCTGGCCAGGGTTTCATGGGTCTTGCGCCGCAACGCCTTACCGGCAGCGTCAAGCGCCGCAGGATCCAGCGCAGGCACTGGCCCCGCTGCCAAATGCTCCTGCACCAGGCTGTAGAGGCGCCGCAGGAAACGGCCGGCACCTTCCACACCGCTTTCGCTCCATTCGAACGACTGCTCCGGCGGCGCAGCGAACATCATCGCCAAACGCACTGCATCAGCACCATATTTCTCCAGCAGGTGCTGCGGATTACCTGCGTCGCCGGCAGACTTGGACATTTTTTTGCCGTCTTTCAGCACCATGCCCAGCATGAGCAATTTCCTGAAGGGCTCATCGGATTGCAGCAAGCCTTCATCGCGCATCAACTTATGAAAGAAGCGCGCATACAGCAGGTGCAGAATGGCATGCTCAATGCCGCCCACATAGTGGTCCACCGGCAGCCATTGATTGGCCCGCGCATCTACCATGGCATCTGCATCGGGCGCGGCAAAGCGGGCGTAGTACCAGGAGGACTCCATAAAGGTATCAAAGGTGTCGGTATCGCGTTCCGCCGGGCCGCCGCAGCTTGGGCATTGGGTTTGCCGAAAGCTGTCCATGGTTTTCAAGGGTGACTGCACCCCTTCGAACTGCACATCGGTAGGCAGTACCACCGGCAAATCCTGCGCTGGCACCGGCACGGGTCCGCATTGCGCACAATGAATCACCGGAATCGGGCAACCCCAATAACGCTGCCGGGAAAAACCCCAGTCTCGCAGCCGATAATTCACCTGCCGTTGACCCAGTTGCTTGGCCGCCAGCGCATCCGCAATGGCCGCAAAGGCTTGCGCTGAACTCATGCCATCGAACTCACCGGAATTGATCAGCACACCGGGCTCCGTGTAAGCCGCCAGGTCCAGGTCACAAGGTAGATCCGGATTGGCACCCGGCGCCGGCGCAATTACCTGACGCACAGGAATCTGGTATTTGCGTGCGAACTCCCAGTCGCGCTGATCATGACCAGGCACGGACATCACCGCGCCTGAGCCATATTCCATCAGTACGAAGTTCGCCACCCAAACCGGCAGTGCAGCACCGGTCAATGGATGCAGCACCTGGAAGCTGGTGGGACGGCCCAGTTTTTCCATGGTGGCCAGCTCGGCTTCCGCCGACTTCACATTGCGGCAGTCCTCGATAAAGGCTGCCAGCGCCGCATCGGTTTGTGCAGCTTCCAATGCCAACGGATGCTGTGGCGCCACGGCGACATAGGTGGCACCCATGAGGGTATCGGGTCGGGTGGTGTAGACACTCAGGTGTTGATCGCGGCCCTGCACCGGAAACAGGATTTCCACCCCTTCAGAGCGGCCGATCCAGTTGCGCTGCATGGTTTTTACCTGCTCCGGCCAGTCCGGCAGGTTGTCCAGTTCACGCAACAGTTCATCGGCGTAAGCACTGATTTTCAGGAACCACTGTGGCATCTCGCGCCGTTCCACCAGTGCGCCGCTGCGCCAGCCTCGCCCATCCACCACTTGTTCATTGGCCAGCACGGTCTGATCCACCGGATCCCAGTTCACCCAGGAACTCTTGCGGTAGACCATGCCCTTGGCCAACAGGCGGGTGAAAAACCATTGTTCCCAGCGGTAATAGTCTGGATCGCAGGTCGCAAATTCACGCTGCCAGTCCATGGCAAAACCCAGGGCCTGCATCTGACCGCGCATGTTATCGATATTGGCGTAGGTCCATTGTGCCGGCGGCACCCGGTGTTTGATGGCCGCATTTTCCGCCGGCAGGCCAAAGGCATCCCAACCCATGGGCTGCAGTAGGTTCTTGCCTTTCAGGCGCTGGTAGCGGCCGATCACATCGGCCAGGGTATAGCAGCGCACATGGCCCATGTGCAGCTGGCCGCTGGGGTAGGGAAACATGGCAAGACAATAAAAATTTTCTGCCTGGGCGTCGTCCCGGGTCAGAAAGCTCTGCTGGGCCTGCCAGTGGTGCTGTACCTGGGCTTCCAGGCGGTGCGGATCGTATTGCGGCTCCATAAACTCCCTGCGCTCAGTCTCAGGCTCGGCAGCCTGCTGCCAAGCCCCTGCAAAAGGGCGGCAGAATAGCATTTTGCGCTCAGGCTTGCCGCTGCCGCCGCGTCTGCCAGCCGCCCAGCAGCAGGCCCGCCAGCAGGATCAGCACCACCGGCCAGCTGCCGGTGTGGGAGAAGGGTGTACGCCCCTGCATGAACTGGAACGCCGCCACCAGCACATCCGCCTGAAACTGCGGCAATGCGGCCTGTACCCGGCCGCGGCTATCTACCACCGCAGTGATGCCGTTATTGGTGCTGCGCAGCAGGTAGCGGCCGTTCTCCAGCGCCCGCATACGGGCCATCTGCATGTGCTGGTGCGGACCAATGGACGCCCCGAACCAGGCATCGTTACTGATGGTCAGCAGCAGCTCCACATCCCTGGCGCTGGCCTGCACCAGATCCGGATACACCACCTCATAACAAATGGCCATGGCCATGGGGCGTCCCGCCGCCAGCAACGGTGGCTGCTGGGCCGGGCCGGAAACCGCCCAGGACATGGGGAGATCAAAGAAGTCGATCAGGCCCCGCAGGAAACCCGCCAAGGGCACGTATTCGCCAAAGGGCACCAGCCGCCGCTTACTGTAGCTGCCCTCGCCCTGCCCCAGGGCAATGGCGTTATTCAGGAACACACCACTACCATCGGCGCGTTGCTCATAAACCGGAATCCCCAGTACCAGGGTGGAGCCAGCTGCCGCTGCCTGTGCGCTCATGGCTTGCAGGTAATCCGTGGCCTGGTGCTGGAACAGGGTCAGCGCCGCTTCCGGCCAGATCACCAGGTCGTGGCCGAGGTGGGGAGCCGTGAGCTGGGCATAGTGCCGCATGATGGGTGCCACGGTTTCCGGGCGCCACTTGGTATCCTGGGGCACATTGCCCTGCACCAGGGCGACGCTGCCCTGCCCCGCGGGCTGCACCCAAACCGGCAGCAGCGCCAACCCGGCCAGCACCCAGGGCGACAGGGCCAGTGCCAACGCAGGCAG
>JBJHDG010000280.1:0-3518 GCA_050486425.1 Pseudomonadales bacterium
CGTACCGAGCAACCAACATTTACTACTGCACCGACCTGCCGGGTTGGAACCCGACGTCGCATTCTGGCGCAAGGTTTTTACCGAGATCACCACCAATGAAGGCTATCTGCACGACGATGCCCGACTGGACATTATCTATGCAGTGATCCCACTGCCCGCCAACCACACGCCGGATCAGCGCCGCGCCATCGCCCGCAGCGAAGGCCAAAAGACTGCCGCCATCCTGCGCACACTGGCCAGCGGCAAACGTGAAGGGCTGAGTGCCGAGGAACAACGGGTGCTCAACCTCTGGGGCGCGGACGTGGACAACGCCACCCTGGCGGCTGCGGCCAATCGGGTGCGGTTCCAGTTGGGCCAGGCCGATAGATTCCGCGAAGGCATGGTCCGTTCCGGGCGCTGGGCTGATCATATCGCGGCCGCACTGGCCGCTGCCGAAGTGCCGCCCGAGTTGATCGCACTACCCCATGTGGAATCCGCCTTCAATCCGGCTGCACGTTCTCATGTAGGTGCCGCCGGCCTCTGGCAATTTATGCCGGCCACCGGCCGCCGTTTTATGCAGATCGATAACCTGGTGGATGAACGCATGGATCCCTATCGTGCGTCAGAAGCCGCTGGCGCCCTGCTGCGCCGCAATTACGAAATCACCGGCACCTGGCCCACGGCCATCACCGCCTACAATCACGGCAGCAATGGCATGCTGCGTGCCATTCGCGACCAGGACACCGACGATATTGAAGTCATTGTGCGCAACTACCGTGGTCGCGCCTTCGGCTTCGCCTCGCGTAACTTCTATGTGTCCTTTCTCGCCGCCTCCGATGTCCGTCAGCAAGCCTTGGCCTACTTTGGCGAACTGCCCATGGACGGCCCGGATCTGAGCCAGGTGATGGTGCTGCCTGACTATATTTCGCTGCATGACTTGAGCCGCGCCCTGAACATCGACAGCCAAAAATTGCTGGGCTTGAATCCGGCCCTGCGCCAGCCCATTCGCAACGGCAGCAAGCATATTCCCAAGGGTTATCCCATGCGCTTGCCGCCCAGCACTTTTGCGGTGGATGAATTGCTGGCCAGCATCCCACAGCGGCACTGGCAAAGTGCACAGATTCCCGACATGTACCATGTGGTGCAACGTGGCGAGACCCTGTCCAGCATCGCGCCCCGCTATGGTGTACCCGTGAATGAAATCGTTGGCTTAAACGGCCTCACCAGCGCGCATCGCATTCGGGTTGGCCAGCGCCTGATTTTGCCCGGCGCGCCGGAAGCCACCAGCGAAACCGTGGTGGAGGATGGCCACTATGCCAACGAGGCCAACGAACAACCCACTGCTGGCAACACCAGCCTGAGCAGTCAGCTGGCCGCGGTGGCTGATGCCGTGGCACAGCGTGAGCGCCAGCAGCTACCGCCACCGGATCTGCGGTATTACGCGGTTGCGACGGACCAGAGTATCCGCGTGCAGGAAGGCGAATCCCTGGGCCTGTATGCGAATTGGCTGGGTATCAGCGTACAAGCGCTGCGTCGGCACAACGGTTTGACGGACGGTGCCCGCATTCAGGTGGGCCAACGCATCCGTCTGGATCTCTCCCGCGTCAATGCCAGCCAATTCGAAAACGCCCGTATTGCCCATCATCTGCAGGTGCAACAGCAGTATCTGGCGGCGCACCGCATCAATGGCACCAGGGAGCATGTGGTGCGTCAGGGTGAATCCGTGTGGGTGCTCGCAGAGCGGCGCTATCGGGTACCGGTCTGGCTACTGCGCCAGTACAACCCGGACCTGGATCTGAATGCGGTGCAACCTGGTATGCGCATGGTCATTCCCCAGGTGGAAGCGCTGCGCGGCGACGCCTAAGTGGCGTGCTGGATTCGCAGCCCAGGTCAGCGCCGCAGAATCAGTAACCAGCGCGCCAGATTCAACACGTCCGCCAGGGCGGCGGCCACATAGGTCAAGGCAGCTGCCGTTAGCACCTGCCGCACCGGCGCGATCTGATGCGGCCGCAAATAATCCCCCTCGACCAGAATCGGCAATGCCTTGCGAAAGCTGGCATCCCATTCCTCCGGCAACACCAGGGCATGCAGCAGTACTGCCAGCAACTGGGTTGCCAGCATCACCACGATGGTTAACAGCATCAGCTGCGGGATACGTAGCACCAGTGCCAGCACCGGCAGCGCCACCAACAGCACGGCACCCAGGCGCCGCAACAGCAACGCTGCCGGCAGATACCTGAGCCGTCACCTGCTGATGGGCTCCTGATGATGAAATTGCATGGCATGGCCCACTTCATGGGCGGCCACCGCCACGGCGGTGAGTGAGCGGCCGTTGAAATTTTCCGGTGCCAGACGTACCGCCTTGGCCTGATGATCATAGTGATCCTGATGCGGCGCAGTCTGTTCCACTTGCACGCCATCCAGATGCAGCACTCTGATCAGATGCCGGGCCAGCTCAGCACCAGTGCCCGGAATATCAGTTTGGTTTTCGCCATGACGACGCATGATATGCCGCACCCAGAGCTGCGGACCAAAGGCCAGTGCCAGCAGCGCAAGCAACAGCAATAACAGCAGCAGGGGCATGGTGAAAATCAGCGCTCGCTATGCGCGTCAGTCTCGGCCGTATCCGATGAATGCAACTGATGACTGTCGGCATCATAGCGATCCTTGAGTTCATCCTTTACAGTGCCTGGCCACAAGGGCACACCCACAAAATAGCTGGCACGGCCGATAGCGTGGGCAGCCACAGGTGCGGTCAGGACAATGAACATCACCACGGCGATGGCCTTGGCCACCACCGCCAGCTCAGCAAAGTGCACGGCCACCGCCACCACCATCAAACCACCACCCAGCGCACCGGCCTTGGTGGTGGCGTGCATGCGCGTCAGCAGATCCGGCATACGCATCAGACCGAGCGCCGCAATCAGCATCAAGGCGGAACCACTGAGCAACAAAAATGCCGTGAGTAGCAGCCAGATCAACTCAATCATCCCGCTGCCCTCCCCGCTCCAGAAAGCGCGCGAATCCAATGGCGGCCAGAAACGCAGTGAGTGACAACACCACAGCCACATCAAGAAATATCACAATGCCCGTGGCAATACTGTGCACAGCAATAAATCCCACCGTAATTGACACCAACAACTCCAGCGCCACCACCCGATCTGGCAACGTCGGGCCACGCACCAAACGCAAAAACGACAGCACCAGCGCCAAACTGAGTACGGCAAATACCAAGTTGATAATCAGATTCAACATCAGCGCATAATCTCCAGCACTCTGGCCTCCAAGGCCTTGATGTCTGCCCGCAGTTTGGCCTCATCCTCCATATACATGGCGTGAATATAGAGCACCTTGCGGTCACTGGATACATCCAGACTCAGAGTGCCTGGTGTCACTGAGATCAGATTGCCCAGAATGGTGATCTCCGCATCACCGGAAGCATCCAGTGGAATGGCAATCACACCCGGACGCATCAGATGGGTCGGCGTGACCACATCATAGGCCACCACCAGGTTGGCCTTGATCAGATCGTAGATAAA
>JBJHDG010000281.1:0-3500 GCA_050486425.1 Pseudomonadales bacterium
ACGGCAAGCAGTACAAGCTGAGCGACAAACCTGCAGTGCTGATTGCCCGGGTGCGGGGTTTGCACCTGTCGGAAAAACATGTGCGCACCAGCCAGGATGAACGCATCCCTGGCTGTCTGTTGGATTTTGGTTTGTACTTCTTCCACAACTACCAAACCCGGCTTGCCCAGGGCACTGGTGTGTACTTCTATGTGCCCAAGATCCAAAGCCATGAAGAAGCCAAGTGGTGGGATGATGTATTCACCTATGCCGAAGACAAGTTCGGCGTGGCGCGTGGCACCATCAAGGCCACCTTCCTGATCGAAACCCTGCCCGCTGTGTTCCAGATGCATGAAATTCTGCATGCCCTGCGTGAGCATGCAGTGGCATTGAACTGTGGCCGCTGGGATTACATCTTCAGTTACATCAAAACCCTGCGCAAACATGCGGATCGGGTACTGCCGGATCGACAGGTGGTGGGTATGACGCAGCCCTTCCTGTCGGCTTATTCGCGCCTGCTGATCAAAACCTGTCACCAGCGCGGCGCGCTGGCCATGGGCGGCATGGCCGCCTTTATTCCTGCCAAGGATCCGGCTGAGAACGCCAAGGTGCTGGAGAAAGTCACCGCCGATAAAACCCTGGAAGCCAGCAATGGCCATGACGGCACCTGGGTGGCCCATCCTGGCCTGGCGGATACTGCCATGGCCATCTTTGATGCGCACATTCCCCAAGGCGCGCCCAACCAGTTGGATGTGCTGCGGGAACAGGATGCGCCCATCAGCGCCGCGGATCTGCTGGCCGTGCCTGATGGCGAGCGTACCGAGGAAGGCATGCGCACCAATATCCGGGTGTCGCTGCATTACCTGGAAGCCTGGATCTCCGGCAACGGCTGCGTACCTGTGTACGGCCTGATGGAAGATGCGGCCACCGTGGAAATCTCCCGCGCATCTATCTGGCAATGGATCCAGAACGGCAAGAGCCTGGCCAATGGCAAAAAGGTGACCAAGGAGCTGTTCCGGGAAATGCTGGATGAGGAACTGCAAATTGTGCGCGGCGAAGTGGGCGAAAGCCGCTTTGCCGAAGGCCTGTATCGCCAGGCGGCCGAGCTGATGGATCAGATGACCACCGACGATGAGTTGAAGGATTTTCTGACCCTGCCCGCCTATGAGATGATCTAGGCATCCGTACTGGAAGAAAAGCGGCCGGCACGGCCGCTTTTTTTTGCCCGCCACCTTTCGCCAAGCAGTGAGCCGACCATGCCCAAATCCATCGCCATTGTTGCCGCCACCCGCACCGCTATTGGCGCCTTTCAAGGCCAGTTCGCCAGTCTCAGCGCGCCACAACTAGGTGCTGCCGTCATCGCGCAGGCTTTGGCGCAAAGCCGCCTGACGGGTACACAAATTGATGAAGTGCTCATGGGCAATGTGCTGAGCGCTGGCCTGGGTCAGGCACCGGCACGGCAAGCAGCCCTGGGCGCTGGCCTGCCGGAACAAGTCAGTTGCACCACCCTGAACAAAGTGTGCGGTTCCGGCTTAAAAGCCCTGATGCTGGGCTGCGATCTGATACAGGCCGGCAGCGCCCAAGCCGTGATCGCCGGCGGTATGGAAAGCATGACCAATGCGCCCTACCTGCTGCCCAAAGCTAGGGGCGGTTATCGCATGGGTCACGCTGAACTGCTGGACCATATGTTCTTCGATGGCCTGCAAAATCCCTATGATGGCAACATGATGGGCATCTTCGCCGAGCGCTGTGCCAGCAAATACCAGTTCAGTCGCGACGCCCAGGATGCCTTTGCTGCCACCTCCATCAGCCGTGCCATGCAGGCATTACAAAGCGGCGCCTTTGCCACGGAAATCACGCCGGTGCGCGTCAGCAGCAAAACCGGCACCCAGGAAATCACCCAGGACGAAGAACCCCCGCGCTGCGATATCGCGCGTATTCCCAGCCTCAAACCCGCCTTTGGCAACGATGGTACGGTCACTGCCGCCAGCGCATCCAAAATCTCTGATGGCGCCGCTGCGTTGGTGATTTGTGATGCCGCCCTGGCACAGCAACAGCAGTTGCCCGTGCTGGGCCAAGTAATCGCCCATGCCAGCCATGCCCAGGAACCCGCCTGGTTTACTACCGCCCCCGTGGGCGCGATTCAAAAACTGCTGCACAAAACCGGCTGGAGTGTTGCGGATGTGGATCTGTTCGAGATCAATGAAGCCTTTGCGGCGGTGACCATGGCTGCGATCAGTGAGCTGGGGTTGGATCCAGCAAAAGTGAATGTGCATGGTGGTGCCTGCGCGCTGGGGCATCCCATCGGGGCGTCTGGGGCGCGGATATTGGTGACCTTGGTGCATGCGCTGCGTGCGCAGGGGAAGCGACGTGGGGTGGCGGCGCTTTGTATTGGGGGTGGGGAGGCTGTGGCGGTGGGGGTGGAGGTTTAGGAGAGGACAGGCAGTTACATAATTTGATTTACAGGCTCAAAATTCAGCAGCATTACTATCCAACCAGTCTTTTATCATATCCGGATCATACGAATATGAATTCCTCACCTGAATTACAATATGTTCTTGAACTTCGGAAGAAGAATTTAAAAAAATCTCCGATAAGAAATCTGATCTCTCAATAAGTATTTCCAAAATTAGATTCATAAAAAATTCTTCTATCTCCGCATTGCCTCGAACAAACGGAATTATCTCAAAAAAATTCGCAACGCCAGAAGCATTATTTTCAGTCTTAATCAATTTTTCCGATGAGTTTAAGTAGGACCACATATCTGAATAATGCAGTCGGTAGTAAATATCTAATTTCTCCGCAATACATGATGGAGGGTTATTATAAAAAACAATGCATGATCCGCAGGCTTCACCACTAGCAGCTGAAGCAAGAAACACCATAAAAATCAGAATAAATCTACGGGCCTTATACAATTTTCGCATGGATTGTCCTCAACTATATTTATTTTAACGACTCCTTCGTCTCGCTCATTAAATCCATAAAAGAATCTTTGACAATCATCAGGATGTATCGTAATACAACCGGCAGAACCCCTATGATTAGGGCTCGAGCCACAGTGAATGTTAATACCATCCGCAATATGCTGACCACCCTGAGCAGGATTCGGCCCTCTTGTTGGAATTGGCAATCCATCTCTAACTCGAACGCCTTCAAACCGTTGCCTGTGCCCAGTTCTGCTGTAGACAGAATCATACTCACCAGCTGCAATTCCCGGATTAGCATGCCCAGGATTTGGCCAAACACTTGCGCGAGCACCCCACTGATAACCATCTTCGTCGGTGACTAATATAATTCCCCCGTAGCCATTATGTTGCCTGTTCGCCGCATAATCCAAAACGACAATTTCATAATCCAATCCTATAGGATCAACAAAAAAATTCGGATTTGAAATTGCGTATACGAAAGTGTTTAATCCACCCTTCAACCCGATCGGATCCCTCTGCACATACCTACCAACCCCCGGCTCATAATCCCGAAAGTAGTTATAATGCGTCCCCGTCTCCCCATCCCAATAC
>JBJHDG010000282.1:0-3496 GCA_050486425.1 Pseudomonadales bacterium
CTTCCGGATAGCGGCGCTTGAGGTTGATCCAGGGATCATCACCCAATTGCTTCATGCCCAGGGAGACCCGGTTACGCTCACGATCAAACTTCAGGATTTTCACCTGCACATCATCACCCACATTTACCATCTCGCTGGGGTGACGAATACGGCGCCAGGCCATATCGGTAATGTGCAGCAGGCCATCCACGCCGCCCAGGTCCACAAAGGCGCCGTAGTCGGTGAGATTCTTGACGATACCGCGAACTTCCTGGCCTTCCTGCAGGGAAGCCAGCAACTGTTCACGTTCCACACTGTTCTCTGCTTCCAGCACGGCTCGACGGGAAACCACGACGTTGTTGCGCCGCTGATCGAGCTTGATGACCTTGAATTCCAGCTCGCGGCCTTCCAGGTGCGCGGTATCCCGAATTGGGCGGATGTCCACCAGGGAGCCCGGCAGGAACGCGCGGATGTTGGAGACGTCCACGGTAAAGCCGCCTTTGACTTTGCCGTTAATGATGCCGTTGACCACTTCCTGCTTATTGAAAGCATCTTCCAAGAACTGCCAGGTTTCCGCCCGCTTGGCCTTTTCGCGTGACAGTCGGGTTTCACCAAAGCCGTCATCAACGACTTCCATGGCAACCTTGACGCGATCACCAATCTTTAAGGCAAACTCACCGGCTTCATCGACAAACTGGGATTTGGGGATGACACCCTCAGATTTCAGACCCGCATGCACCACAACCCAATCGTTGTCGATGTCTACCACGGTGCCTGTGACGATGGAGCCTGGCTCCATCTCAATGGTGTTCAAACTCTCCTGAAAAAGATCTGCAAAACTTTCGCTCATAACCCAGCTGTCTCTTAGTTGTGTGTATGTGCCTCGCAGCGCTGCGGGCACCCCCAATTGATGTACCAAGCGCGCGCCCGCCCACTGGGCAAGCGCACACGAACTTCCTGACAGTGGCCGGGAGAGCGTTCCGAGGTGAGCGCGGTTCAGCCTGCAGCCAAACCCCGCGCAACGACGAGCTGATGGACCCTGGCGAAGACCGCGTCGATCGGCAGCTCGGTACTGTCGATGACCACCGCATCTGCGGCCGGCTTCAAAGGGGACTGCGCACGTCCCTGGTCCCGCTCATCACGCTCCCTGATACTGGCGAGAAGGGCGCGGAGACTAACACCTAAGCCCTTATCTTTCAACTGGTTATAGCGGCGCTGGGCGCGGGCCTCGGCGCTGGCATCCAGGTACAGCTTGAGCGGCGCCTGAGGGAAAACCACGGTGCCCATATCGCGGCCGTCGGTCACCAAACCCGGGGGGCGGGCAAAGGCGCGCTGCAGCTCCAGGATGGACTGGCGCACCTTGCCCAGTGCCGCCACCTTGGAGGCAGCCTGACTCACGGGTTCGGCACGGATCGCCTGGGTGCAATCCTCACCATCCACCTCAACCTGCACAGCCTCCCCGGCATCCGCCAGGTGAAACTGGATGTGCAACCGGCCGGCCAGCGCCGCCAGCGCATCCTCGGCATCAGGTGCCAGCCCCAGCTCCTGGGCCCGCAGCGCCAAAATCCGGTACAAGGCACCGGAATCCAGGTAGTGCCAGCCCAGGTGCTGGGCCAGGCGCATGGCCAGGGTGCCCTTGCCGGAGCCACTGGGACCATCCACGGTAATCACTGGTACTTGCATCATTCGGCGTCCTCAGCGGCGCCCTGCTGCCACTGGGGCAGATGCGCCACCAAGCGCGCGCGAAAATCCCGGGCCTGATACAACTGTTGCCGCACGCCCTGCCAGTTCTGCTGCGCCACCAGGCCCCGCAGCCGAGTGAGATGGGCCAGCCAGGCATCGAGTTCGGTCACCAGCGCGGCCTGGTTGCCGGCAAAGATCTGCGCCCAAAGTTCGGGATCGCCACCGGCAATGCGGCTGAAGTCGCGCAACCCGGAACCCGCAAAATCCGCCAGCGCAGGCTCGGCCTTAGCGGCGAGATAGCCCATAAACCCCGCCGCCAGCAGATGCGGCAGATGACTGGTGGCCGCCACCATGGCGTCGTGCCGCAGCGCATCCACCTGCTGCACACTGGCGCCCAAACTGCGCCAGAAGGCCGCGCCCTGGGCCAGCAGCGCCGGGTCTGTGGTGGCCACCGGGGTGAGAAATACCAGACTGCCCTGGAAAAGTTCGGCGTTGGCCGCTGCTGGCCCCTGGCGATGGGATCCGGTCATGGGATGGGCAGGGACAAACTGCGCCGGCAGCTGCCCCAGGATTTGCTGCAGGCCCTCCAGAATCTGGGCTTTGACACTGGTAATGTCCATCACCGGCACCTGGGGCCCAACGCCAGCCTGGAATACCTGTGCCAGCAGGTCCACAGCCACTGCCGGGGGTACCGCCACCAACACCAAGTCCGCCCCGGCCACGCCAGCGCCGATGTCCGTGGCTACCTGATCCACCAGACCCAACGCCAACGCTGCCGCATTGCGCTCAGCCTGACTGTCGATACCCGTCACCGCATAGCCCTGGCGCCGGGCCGCAGCCGCCGCTGAACAGCCCATCAGGCCCAGGCCAACCACCAGCAACTGCTTCATGCGCCCAACACCTGTTGCAGAGCCTGTAGCAGGCGCCGGTTTTCCGCCTCCGTGCCCACGGTAATGCGCAAATGCTGGGGCATGCCGTAACTGCCCACCGGACGCACAATGACACCCAGCTGCAACAACGCCTGATAAATCGGTAGGGCCGGCTGACCAAAGTCCACCGCCACAAAGTTACCGCCCGAGCGGATATAGGGTAGCTGCAGTGCCGCGAAGCCCGCATAGAGCTGTTCCAGCCCTGCCTGGTTCAGTGCCAGGCTGGCCTGCAGATGCGCCGCATCGCCCAGCGCCGCCTCTGCGCAGGCCAAACCCAGGCTGCTGACATTGAAGGGTTGGCGTACCCGGTTCAGCAGGTCGGCCAAGGCCAAACTGGACACTGCATAGCCCACACGCAGCGCCGCCAGGGCATGGATCTTGGAAAAGGTGCGCGTCACCACCAGGTTCGGGTACTGGGCCATCAGGCTGATACCGTCGGGGTAGTCCGGATGCTGCAGATATTCGAAATAGGCCTCATCCAGCACCACCAACCCCTGGGCCGGTACCTGATCGAGAAACTGACAGATTGTGCTGCGATCCACCCAGGTCCCCGTGGGGTTGTTGGGATTGGCCAGAAACAGCAGCCGGGTATCGGCATTGATCGCAGCCAACATGGCGGGCAGATCAGCACCAAAGTCCCGCGCCGGCACTTTCACCAGCACGCCAGCGTTGGCGATGGTGGCCAGCTCGTACACCACAAAGGCATGCTCGCTCACCACCACCTGCTTGCCGGGCGTAAGCACCACCTTGGCGATGAGTTCCAGCACATCATTGGAGCCATTGCCCAGGGTGATAGCGGCGGCCGGCACCCCTAGACGCTCCGCCAATGCCTGCTTCAGGCGATAACCGCTGCCATCCGGATAGCGGTTCAGCGCACCTGCCGCCTGCTGCAGCACCTGCTGCAC
>JBJHDG010000283.1:0-3493 GCA_050486425.1 Pseudomonadales bacterium
GGAATACGGTGTTCCTGGCCTTGGCCCTGGCCTGGGCCGAGGTGTTGGTGGCACGGGATATCTTCATTGGCGTGAATGCAGTGGATTATTCCGGTTATCCGGATTGTCGGCCGGCGTTTATCCAGGCCTTTGAACAACTGGCCAACCTGGCTACCAAAGCCGGTGTGGAAGGCGCACAGATTCGTATTCAGGCACCCCTGCAACAGATGAGCAAGGCGGACATCATCCGTACCGGGCTGGCGGCGGGGGTGGATTTTGCGCTTACGGTGTCCTGCTATCAGGCGGATGCGCAGGGCCTTGCCTGTGGCCGCTGTGACAGCTGCCGTCTGCGCCGGGAAGGCTTTGCAGCGGCGGCGGTTGCCGACCCCACCCGCTATCAGTCCGGCCGCTGATGCGGTCTTGCCGGCGCTGGTCGGCATGGTGCTGGTCGGCATGGTGCGAAGCAGGAGGTGGTGGGTCGTCTGGGACTCGAACCCAGGACCAACAGGTTAAAAGCCCGGTGCTCTACCAACTGAGCTAACGACCCCTGCGGAGCCCGGCGCGGTGGGTTACCGGGCCGGAAAAAGCGAGCGCCACATTGTAGCCGCGGGCTTTGAAAACACAAGCGCCGTGGCCGAAAATCCAGGAAATTCAGCGTGCTGAGGCGTAGACTGGCGCCACTGCCCAGGCACGCCATGACTTGGCGCACATGTGGCTGTTTGCAGACAGGCCAATTACCAATGGCCTGCTAATCTTACAAAGTGTCCAGTAAGTGGTCGGAACGAGCTGAATGCTGGCTGTGATTGAAGATAACAAGCTCAATAGGTCCCTGGTGGACGTGGTGGAACTGATGGAAAGGGAAGTGGCCCGCTTGCGGGAATCCCTGGAATTCTATCGCCTGTCCCGTCATCCAGACCGCCAACGTTTAATCCAGCGCCATGTGCAACTGCTGGATGAGCGTGAGGATGCCCTGGCGGAAATACGGGCGCTCATGGCGGACCAGATCCACTAGTAGCCACCAGCACTCAGCATGGCCACCAGTTGTGGCGTCAGGTCCTTGCCGTGCAGTTTTTCCAGGGTTTCCAGCCCGCCCGGATTTACCAGGTTGTATTCCACGATCCAGGGATAGGCCATATCCAGCGCCAAAAACCGGATTTGCTGAGCGCGCAACAAGCTGCCAGCCTGCTGGGCCAACGCCAGTTCCTCGGCGCTGAGCGTCGTGGGCAGCGCCTGTCCTTCCTGGGCCAGATTGGCGCGGTGGTCCTGGGCCGGTTGGCGCAGATAGGCGCCCAGTACCTGGCCATCCACCAGTAAGATGCGTTTTTCGCCTTGGCCGATGCGCGGTTCATAGGCCTGGAGCAGGCAGTACTCGCCATCACCGTGGCCGGTGAGCGCATCCAGGATCACATGCAGGTTGGGATCCGCTGCATTGAGCTTAAACACCTGGCGACCATAGCTGCCCGCAGGCGGTTTCAGAATCCAGTCGCCGCCCTGTTGGATCTGGGCCAGTAGCAGTGCTGGATCGGCGCTGGCAAAGCTGCGGGGATGATGGGCCTGCAGGCCAGACAAGGGCAGAAAGTATTTGCCATGCATCAGTAGCAGCGACTGCGGGCTGTTGACGAACCTGCCTGTGGGCAGGGTTGCCAGCAACTGCATTCGATCCAGAAAGCTGTGACGCGGCCCGAAACCCAGGATCCAAATCAAATCAAAGTCTGC
Source organism: Pseudomonadales bacterium (assembly GCA_050486425.1). Lineage (GTDB taxonomy): Bacteria > Pseudomonadota > Gammaproteobacteria > Pseudomonadales > Azotimanducaceae > SKXG01. Next base: position 1,696 of record JBJHDG010000283.1, read on the forward strand.
CAGGGCGCTGTTGTCCGGCTGCAGGCGCAAGCCGTCTGCCATCAGGCTAAGGCTCTGGTGGTCGGCCAGGTGCACCTGCCAACCCGCCGCAGCGAATGCCTTGGGCAAGCGCTGCTGATTGTCATGTCGCTGCTGGCCGGGGCTGGGTTCCAGGGTGCAGAAAAAACAGATGGCGGGCATGGTGGCTGGCAGTGGCGGACGGGCTTCGCATTCTGCCGCAAGCCGGGTCCCGGGGCGAGCCGGGCGTTGCCCGGTGCAGGAAAGCTGGTGTTGCCAGCATGGTAGAATGGCCGCTGTTATAGCCAAGGATTGCAGGCGTGACCGCCTGCGGCGGAGATAAGCGATGACTATTCAGATCGTCAATCATTGCCTTACCAGTGATCGGGTGCCGCTGTTCCAGCCCCGGGAACTGACGACAGGGGAAAAGGAGGCCTTGCGTGCCGAGATCAAGGCACTGCTGCAGGCGCAGGATGCCACCCTGGTTGCCCACTACTATGTGGCTGGGGACATTCAGGACCTGGCGGAAGAAACCGGTGGCTGTGTTTCCGATTCGCTGGAGATGGCCAGATTCGGCAAACAGCAGAAGGCTTCCACCCTGATGGTGGCTGGCGTGCGTTTCATGGGAGAAACCGCCAAGATACTTTCCCCGGAAAAACGCGTACTCATGCCAACCCTGCAGGCGGAATGCTCGCTGGACATTGGTTGCCCACCGGATGAATTTGCTGCCTATATTGCCAAGCACCCGGATCGTACCGTGGTGGTCTATGCCAATACGTCGGCAGCAGTGAAAGCCCAGGCGGATTGGGTGGTAACCAGCAGCGTGGCCCTGCCCATTGTGGAGCACCTTAAAGCCAAGGGTGAGAAGGTGCTCTGGGCGCCGGATAAATATCTGGGGCAATACATCGAGAAGCAGACAGGCGCCGACATGGTGCTGTGGAATGGCGCCTGTGTTGTGCACGAAGAATTCAAGGCCAAAGCGCTGCAGGATCTGAAAGTGGTCTATCCAGAGGCGGCTATCCTGGTGCATCCGGAATCGCCGCCTTCAGTCATTGAATTGGCGGATGTGGTGGGTTCAACCAGTGCCATCATCGCTGCCGCCCAGCGTCTGCCCAATGACATTTTTATCGTGGCCACGGATCGGGGTATTTTCCACAAACTGCGCTTGTCGGCACCGGGTAAACGTTTCATCGAAGCACCCACCGCCGGTGATGGCGCCACTTGTCGCAGCTGTGCTCATTGCCCCTGGATGGCCATGAACGAGCTGGAAGCGTTGCGCAACAGTCTGCGGGATGGCAGCAACGAGGTGCAGGTGGATCCAGCGCTGGGAAGGCGGGCCATGGTGCCCTTGCAGCGTATGTTGGACTTCCCGCGCTGACGCTGTTTCAGCTACCGCTGACGGCTGCCAGTTCTGACTGCAGATCCTGCAGGCGTTGCTGCAACTGAGCCTGTAGCCGCTGATCATCTTCCGCAATCAGGCTGCGGGCGTAACCCAGATGCTGGATCGCTGCGCGCAGGTTTCCCACCAGCGCAAAATATTCAGCGCGCGCCTGATGGACCCCCACGATATTGCCGGCAAGGCCGGCGGTTTCCGCCAGATCGTGCCAGATGTCATGGTCGCTGGGGTGCCGGGCCGCCTGCCGTTGCAATATGGCCTCCGCCATGACGTGACGACGTTGCTGGTTCAATGCTTGGGCATGGATCAGCGACAGTGGTTTATTGTCCGGGTGCCGCCGTAGCTGCTGCTGCAACAGCGCTTCGGCGGCTTCCAGGTGGCCGGCCGCCAGCAGCAGCTCTGCGT
>JBJHDG010000284.1:0-3471 GCA_050486425.1 Pseudomonadales bacterium
TGGATATCTGCTTTCCCGTGGCATCAAGCATTCCGTGTTCCCCATCTTTCCGTCGCGTTGGCTGCGCCGCAAACCCCAGCAGTTCACCACCAGCACCAATGGCAGCACCAGAGGCATGGTGCCCATTGGCACCTACGAGGCAGTGATGCCCCTGGATATCCTCGCTACCCAGCTGCTGCGGGCCATTTTAGTGGGGGATCTGGAGAGCGCACTGAAACTGGGCGTGCTGGAGCTGGACGAAGAGGACATTGCGCTTTGTACCTATGCCTGCCCGGCCAAGTATGAATATGGTCCGGTGCTGCGCAATATTCTCAACACCATCGAGAAGGAGGGCTGATCGCCATGCGCAAGTTCATGGATAGCATTGCCCATCACTTTGAGAAGGGTGGTAAATACGAAAAGCTCTACCCGCTGTATGAAGCTCTGGATACCGCGCTGTATACGCCGGGCTATGTCACCGGTGGTGCCTCCCATGTACGCGATGCGCTGGATCTAAAGCGCATCATGATTACTGTCTGGATGTGTGCGTTCATTCCGGCTTTTGCCGGCATGTATTACGTCGGTCTACAGGCCAATATCGCCATGGCGGAGCTGGGGCTGACCAGCGTAGACAACTGGCGTGGCCCGATCTTGAACCTGCTGGTGGGTTATAACCCGGGCAGTATCTGGGATTGCTTTGTACATGGCTTGGCCTACTTCCTGCCGCTTTATGTCACCGTGTTTGCCGTGGGCATTGCCTTTGAAGTCTGGTTTGCCTCGGTGCGCGGCCATGAGGTGAATGAAGGGTTCTTCGTTACCAGCATTCTCTTCACTCTTACCTTGCCGCCCACCACACCCTTGTGGATGGCGGCGCTGGGAATCGCCTTTGGGGTTGTGATCGGCAAGGAAGTGTTCGGTGGTACCGGCAAGAACTTCCTGAACCCCGCCCTTACTGGCCGGGCCTTCCTGTACTTTGCTTATCCGGCGCAGATGTCCGGTGATGCCATCTGGGTGGCGGTGGATACTTCGGCCGCTGGTGTGGACGCCTACACCCGGGCAACGCCGCTGGGTAATGCCGCCATCGGCGAAGACTATGGCGTGAGTCTGTGGAATGCCTTTATCGGCAATGTTGCGGGCTCCCTGGGTGAGACTTCCACCTTGGCCATTCTTATTGCCGCAGTGTTCCTGTTGGCTACCCGCATCGCCTCCTGGCGGATCATGGCGGGCTGTCTCATCGGCATGGTGGGTACGGTGTTGATATTCAATATGTTGGGCTCTGGCAGCAATCCCATGTTTGCCATGCCCTTCTGGTGGCATCTGGTATTGGGCGGGTTTGCGTTTGGCGTGGTGTTCATGGCCACAGATCCGGTGTCTGCCGCTATGACAGACAAGGGGCGCTGGATATTCGGCATTCTGATCGGCTTTATGTGCGCCGTGATCCGGGTGGCCAACCCGGCGTTTCCGGAAGGCATCATGCTGGCCATTCTGTTCGCGAATCTTTTTGCACCACTGATTGATCATTTCGTCGTTCAATCCAACGTGAAACGGAGGCTGGCACGTGGATAAGAACAACCGGGAAAGTGTTGGCAATGTGATCTTCGTTGCCTTGAGTGTCTGCCTGGTGTGTTCCATCGTGGTGTCTGCGGCAGCAGTGGCGCTCAAGCCACGACAGGCATTCAATCAGGAGCTGGATCGGCAGAAAAATGTACTCATCGCCGCCGGCATGCTGCGCGACGGTGCGCGCACAGATGCTGAAGGCAGAGGCGTGCAAGAGCTGTTCGCCCAGTTCGAGGCGCGGGTGGTGGATCTGCGCACGGGCGAATTTACCGATGCCGTGGATCCTGCGACCTACAACCAACTGCGAGCGACCCGGGATCCCGCCATGTCCCGACGTTTGAGTCGGGATGAAGACATCGCCACCCTGGGGCGGCTGGAGCAATACGCCATTGTCTATGTGATCGAAGGTGAACAGGGGATAGAGAAGCTGGTCCTGCCCATTCGGGGTTATGGTCTGTGGGGCACCCTGTATGGCTTTATCGCACTGGAGAACGATTTGCGCACCGCTGCCGGCCTGGCGTTCTACGAACACAGTGAGACCCCTGGCCTGGGCGGCGAGGTGGACAATCCGCGCTGGAAAGCCCAATGGGTGGGCGTGGAGCTGTTGGATGAGCAACGCCAACCGGCGCTGCGTTTGGTGAAAACCCGTGCCCCGGAAGGTAGCCCTGCCGCGCGCCGTGAAGTGGATGCGCTGTCCGGCGCTACGCTGACCACCAGGGGTGTGGAAGATTTGATCCGGTTCTGGACCAGCGAACTGGGCTATGGACCCTTATTGCAACGCTTGCAAGCGGAGGCCGCGTAATCATGGCATCGCCCAAGGAAGTACTGCTCAATCCATTGTTCGATAACAATCCCATTGCATTGCAGGTGTTGGGTATCTGCTCCGCATTGGCGGTTACCGTCAGTATGTCTACCACCCTGGTGATGTGCTTGGCAGTGATTTTCGTTGCCTGTATGTCAAACTTTGCGGTGTCACTGATCCGCACCCGCATTCCCAGCACTATTCGGATCATTGTGCAAATGACCATCATTGCCTCCCTGGTGATTGTGGTGGATCAGTTTCTGCGCGCTTTTGCTTATGACATCAGCCGGCAGTTGTCGGTGTTTGTTGGTCTGATCATCACCAACTGCATCATCATGGGACGTGCAGAAGCTTTTGCCATGCAGAACAGCCCCGGATTGTCGTTTATTGATGGCTTGGGCAATGGCCTGGGTTACAGCCTGATCCTGATTCTGGTAGCCCTGATTCGGGAACCGTTGGGTTCCGGTACCCTGATGGGCTATGAGCTGATGCAGTCGGTCAACAATGGTGGTTGGTATGTGCCCAACGGCATGATGCTGCTGGCACCCAGTGCGTTCTTCATTATCGGGCTGTTGATCTGGGCCATTCGTGCCCGCAAACCGGCCCAGGTGGAAGCGGCTGAGTATCAGATTGCGCCCAACCTGCAGTATCGGGAGGCACATTAAGTGTTGGAAGAATATTTGAGCCTGTTTATCCGCGCGGTATTCGTTGAGAACCTGGCGCTGGCGTTCTTCCTGGGGATGTGCACCTTCATTGCAATCTCCAAGAAAGTGGAAACCGCGTTTGGGTTGGGTGTTGCGGTGGTGGTGGTGCTGGGCCTGGCAACGCCGGTCAATAACCTCATCTATAACTACCTGCTGCGGGATGGTGCCTTGGCCTGGGCCGGATTTCCCGACGTTGATCTGAGCTTTCTGGGTTTGCTGTCATATATCGGCGTGATTGCGGCGCTGGTGCAGATTCTGGAAATGGTGCTGGATCGTTTTGTGCCCGCACTTTACAACGCGCTGGGCGTGTTCCTGCCGCTGATTACCGTGAACTGCGCCATTCTGGGTGGCTCCCTGTTCATGGTGGAGCGGGACTATGCCTTGGGCGAGAGCCTGGTGTTCGGCTTGGGCGCTGGGGTTGGTTGGATG
>JBJHDG010000285.1:0-3456 GCA_050486425.1 Pseudomonadales bacterium
CTTCGATCCAATCGAACATTTCGTTGGCCGGGCCCAGTGGCGGTGCCAACTGTCGATGCAACCCATGATCGTGATAGCGCCGGCGCAGTGCCAGCAGGTCCGCTTGGCCGCGAATGCTGTTGAGCTCCGCATCCGAAGCCCCCAGATGCGGCAAAGGCACGCGCAGGGTATTGCCCGACAGCGCAGCACTGCCGGCAGCGAAGATCACATCCAGGGTTTCATCTGCCGCCAACGCACGCACGGTAGCCACGGTGGCACGTTTGAAGGGCTCCAGTGGCTGTTCGGCTTGCGTCATTGTCTCGCCGGCATCCTAGGAAGCCTTGAGCTTGATCGGCTTGGTGGCATCACCCAAATCCTGACCCAGGCAGCGCTGGTAATACTCCGCCACAATGGGACGTTCCATTTCATCACACTTGTTCAGGAATGAAACTCGAAAGGCGAACGCCGGATCACCGAAGATCTCGGTATTTTCCGCCCAGGTAATCACGGTACGCGGTGACATCACCACGGAAATATCACCATTGATAAAACCGCTGCGGGTCAATTCCGCCACCGAGACCATGCTGGAAATCAACGCTTCGCCCTCCGCTGTGCGCCATTTGGGTTCCTTGCTGAGCACAATGGCCACTTCCGCATCATGCTCCAGGTAATTCAGGGTGGTGACTATGTTCCAGCGATCCATCTGTCCCTGATTGATTTGTTGGGTGCCATGGTACAGCCCTGTGGCATCACCCAGTCCAATGGTGTTGGTGGTGGCAAACAGACGAAACGCCGGATGCGGGCTGATCACCCGGTTCTGGTCCAGCAGGGTCAGCTTGCCTTCCACTTCCAGCACGCGCTGAATCACGAACATCACATCCGGGCGGCCGGCATCATATTCATCAAACACCAGCGCGGTAGGATGCTGCAGCGCCCAGGGCAGAATGCCTTCGCGGAATTCGGTGATTTGTTTCCCGTCGCGCAGCACAATGGCGTCCTTGCCCACCAGATCAATACGGCTGATATGGCTATCCAGGTTGACCCGGATACAAGGCCAATTCAGCCGTGCCGCCACCTGCTCGATATGGGTGGACTTGCCGGTGCCATGATAGCCCTGCACCATCACGCGCCTGTTGTGGGCAAAGCCGGCAAGAATGGCCAGGGTGGTTTCCGGATCAAACCGGTAATCGGGATCCACGGCCGGCACATATTCGGTGACCTGGCTAAATGCCGGCACCTGCAGGTCCTGCTGCAGACCAAAGACCTCACGCACGCTGACGCTGGTATCGGGCATCATCTCCGGCGACAAACCGGACTCATGTACATTCATCACCATGGGCGGATAATTCCTGGAATTCGAGCCTGAACCGCATTTAACCATTATCCTTGCAGCTTGCGCACATCCACTGCCTGCTTCTGGAGCAATTTATGGCCACCATCTACTTCGTTCGACATGGCAAAGCTGCCGCCGGCTTCGGCGGCCATCATGATCCCGGCCTGGATGCCACTGGCCGCCAGCAGGCCGAGGCCACTGCCGCCCTGCTGGCGCCCAAAGGTCCGCTGGCCCTGCTCAGCAGTCCGCTGGCCCGGGCTCAGGAAACCGCGTTGCCATTGGCAGCCAGTTGGGGCGTGACCGCGCTGATCGAAAACCGGGTGGCGGAAATCCCCTCCCCCACGCCGGATCTGGAGGCACGCACGCTTTGGCTGCGAGACTTTATGCAGAGTCGCTGGCGCGACCAGCCCAATGAGCTGCAACGCTGGCGTGAGGAACTGCTGACTTGCCTGCTGGAAATTCAGCAGGATACGGTGATCTGCAGCCATTTTATTGCCATCAACGCCGCGGTGGGGCTGGCGCAGCATGACGATCGGGTGGTGGTATTCCGACCGGATAATGGCTCCATCACCCGGCTGGCCAATAATGATGGCAGCCTGCGCCTGATCGAGCTGGGCCGGGAAGCCGGCACCCAGGTGCTCTAGCCTCGGTTAGGCGGGGCGGTTAAGCCGGGTTACGTATCAGCAGGTCGGCCTGTGACAACAGCGGCGGCAACCCTGGCTGCCCTGCCAGCCGCAGCAGCATGAGTTCCAGGGTCTGCCAGGGATCCCCGTGGCGCAAGCCTTTGACCTGCTGATCCAGCACGGCGGCCAGCGCCTGCAAATCTGCGAAGTCAGCAGGCCGCAGTCGATGCCGTGCCTGCTCCAGCAACCTGGCCTTGGCCGGTGGCAAGTTTCTCGGGGCATCCTGTTGCAGCTGGCGCAACTGGAATTGCAGTGCCCCCAGCAGTGCCAGCGGCTGCGCCGCTTCCGCGCGTAAAACCTGCAACATGCTGTGCACCTTGGCGCCTTGCCGCGCCAGGGCCGCATCCAGAACATCAAAAGCATCATAGTGGTTGGCATCCGCCACCGCGGCCTGCACCTGCGCCAACGACAACGGTTGCGGCAACTCCAACAGGCACAGCTTGGCAATTTCCTGCACCGCAGCCAGCAGATTGCCTTCCACCCGGGACTGCAAATAAGCCATGGCATCCGGCGCCAGCTGCAATCCCGCTTTGCGGCAACGCGCATTCAACCAGCGCGGCATTTGCGCCAAATCCATTGGCCAGATCTGCACAGCCACCGCCTGCTTGTCGATGGCCTTATACCAGGCACTCTGGCGCTGACTGGATTCCAGCTGCTCCACCCGGAGCAGCAGCAGTACATCCGCCATGGGCCGCGCCAGATAATCACGCAGCGCCGTACTGGCGGTGCGATCCAACAACTTGGCACTGGCCAGACGCAGATCCAGCAACCGACGTTCAGCAAACAACGACTGCGCACCCGCCAGCTCGCGCAGAGATTCCCAGGCAAAACCCCGCTCCACGTCCAGGCGTTGCCATTCGCCAAAACCCGCGGCCCGGGCCGCACTGATGATTTCATCGCAGGCTTCCTGCACCAGCAGCGGTTCGTTACCACTGACCAGATACAGAGGGGATAGCCCGCCCCGCAGTTTACTTTCCAGCTGCTCAGGATATACCGGCATCAGGACTCCGCACGCTGGGTGAGCGCAGCCAAATGGCGCAGAATCTGCTGCGCCAGATCCAATTCCATTTCGTCGCGCAACAATTCCCGCTCCCGACTGCTGCCGGCCAGGTTGTCAGGATCCAGGCGATAGATGCGCACCACTTCGACGCTGCGGTTGGCACTGACCACACTCGCCTGGGCATCGCGGATTTCATAATCCACCGCCAGGCGGATTTCATAATCCGCCGTCAGCGCGCGATCGGTGAGGGTCAGTGTCCGCACATCCTCCTGCTCACGCCCCAGGAGCAACTGCCAGGCCTGTTCCGGGGTGGCCTGCAACTGAACACCCGACTGCTCCAGCAACTGCTGCAATCGAATCAGGGTGCCGTTGCCGGCGGGGCCGCGCAGATACACCGCTGGCACCTCCAGTGCCATGCCACTGCCACGCAGCTGAAAACCACAGCCGGCCAACACCAATAC
>JBJHDG010000286.1:0-3447 GCA_050486425.1 Pseudomonadales bacterium
GGTCAGTGATTCACAGAGCAGCTGCGCCGTCTGACTGGTGCGCAGGGCGCTGGAATGCAGCACCCAGTCGGGTTGCGGAGACTGGCGCGCCAGCCAGGCGCCCAGTGCGCGCGCCTGGGACTCACCCCGGGCCGATAGTGGCCGCTGAAAATCACTGCCGCCGGCACTATGTGCGGCGGCATCCGCATGCCGGATCAGCCACAGATAGCGCATCTCGTTCATGCTGCCGCCCAACGCGTCGCCTGTGCTCACTGATAGAGCGCGAAGAATTCCTCGAACGCCTTGAACTGATTGCCGGCAGCCGAGGAGGGCACAATGATGGGCGTCTTGATGCCGGCGTCGAACCAGGCTTCGATGCCGTCGCGTACCTTGCTGGCAGAGCCAAACAGGGTGGTATCCGCCAGCCAGCGATCCGACAGGCAGCCGGGAATCTCGTCCAGGGCACCGCGGGCCATGGCAGCTTCCACGGCCTCCATTTCTTCCACGTAACCGGCTTCTTTCCAGTAATTGCGGTAGTTGGGCAGCATGGCGTAGCCGGTAAGGGTGCGTCGGTTTACCGCCTTGGCCGCCGCCTCGTCATCGCTGATGCAGGTGGGAATCATATTGCCGATCATGAAGGCCGGATCCTGTCGGCTGCCGGCGCTGAGCGCCGCCAGGGACACGGCCATATGGGAGCGAGCACCATTGGCAAACACCATGCCGTCGGCGACTTCCTCGGCCAGCTGAATCATGCGCGTGCGCAAGGTGGCCAGCACAATGGGTGGCAGTTCACCCACCCTGGGTACGGCTTTGAGCTTTTGCACGAATTCCCGCATATCTGTCAGGGGTTTGCCCTGGGTGATGCCAAGCCGGCTCATGGAAGGGCCATGGCTGACGCCGACGCCGAAGCGGAAGCGGCCATCGGCAATTTCGTGGATAAAGGCCGCAGTTTGGGCGAAGTCGTTGGGATGCCGGGTATAGATAGGAATGATGCTGGTGCCGATGATGATTTCCCGGGTGCGCAGGGCAATGGCCTGGCACAGTCCCAGGGCGTCACCCACACTGGGGCAATAGATGCCGGCGAAGCCGCGCTTTTCGATATCGACCGCCAGATCCAGGACGGCTTTGCGCCGGCCGGGAATGGCGGCAAGACTCAGCGCGGGCATGTTGAGGGCCATGGTGTTGTTCCTTCTGCAGGCAAAAAAATTGTGCGGGCATTCTGGCAGCTGGGCTGGCCAGCGACCAGCCCTTGTTGCTGGCGCCGCAACGGGCGCGCAGCCTCAGGTTGTGGCCTCAGGCCAGTAGTGTGCGTAGCGCCTGCAGCAGCGCCTGATTTTCCTCGGCGCTGCCAACGCTGATACGCAGTTTGTCGTCCAGGCCAGGGGTGGGGAAGTAACGCACCAGAATGCCCTGCTGTTTCAGCCCCTGATACAGCTGCGCCGCATTCGGCCCAGCAGCGGGTACTTGGGCCAGTAAAAAGTTGGCCTGGGAAGGCGGCATGCGAAAGCCCAGCGTGGCCAGTGCTGCCGCCAGCAGTTGGCGTTGTTCCCGTACCAGTTGCCAGCTGCGGCTGGCGTGGGCCTGATCCTGAAACGCGGCTTCCGCCAGCACCTGAGAGATGGCATTAAGGTTGTAGCTGTCCCTGGTCTTGGTGAGCATGGGCGTGATGAGGTTGGTCTGCGCCAGGCCAAAGCCGAAACGCAGGCCGGCCAGGGAATAGCCCTTGCTCAGAGTGCGCAGCAACAACACATTGTCGTGGTCGCGCACCAATTGGGTACTGTCTTGCGCCAACGCCGGGTCGACAAAATCCACATAGGCTTCATCCACCAGCAGCACACCCCGGAAAACCTTGGCGATGGCCGCCAGGCTGGATTGGGGCAGTAGGGTGCCGCTGGGGGCGTGGGGATTCACCAGGCAGCACAGCCCGACATTGGCAGCATTCAGTTGCGCCGCAAAGTCATTGGGCAACTGCCAGGCGGTATCGAGCGGGATCTCCAGCACTGGTGCTTCCGCCACCGCAGCCAGCACCGGATACAGGGAATAACTGGGGCTCGCCATGGCAAAGGGCTGCCCAGGCGCCAGAAAGGTAGTGAATGCCAGCCGCAGTAATTCATCACCGCCATTGGTTGCCAGCACCTGCGCTGGTTGCAAACCAAAATGTGCTGCGGCCAGATTGCGGAATTTACTGGCCGTGGGATTGGGATAGCGGCGCAGTTGCTGCGGATCAAATGCAGCCAGCGCCTGCCCCACGGCCGGGCTGGGCGGGTAAGGATTTTCGTTGGTATTGAGCTTGATGGTACGGGGATCTTCAGGCTGCTCGCCCCAGCTGTATCCCTGCATGCGGGCGATGGCTGCGCGTTCATAGCTCATACCGAGTTCCTTTCACAACGGTTCCTTCGACAACAAAGCGGCGCATCATAGGCGGAATTCAGGCTGCTGTGTCGACATCCTGGCCGGTGCTGACAACGGTTGTCGGCGCCGCGCCGAGATCGGTGCGAGCAGGCCCCAGCAGGACCGCAATATGCTGGGTACCTGGGTTGGCTTCCAGGGCAATTTTTGCCGCCATGGTCAACGGCACGGACAAGAGCATCCCCACAGGACCCAGCACCCAGCCCCAGAACACCAGGGAGAGGAATACCACCAGTACCGAGAGGCCAAGGCCGCGCCCCATGTATCTGGGTTCCACCAGGTTGCCCATCACGACATTGATGATGAGGTAGCCGCCGGCGCATAAACTGGCGCTCAGCGGTCCCAGTTGGATAAAGGCCACCATGACCGGCGGGATGCCCGCGAGCACCGAGCCAATGTTGGGAATGAAATTCAGCAGAAACGCCAGCAGCCCCCAGAGCACAGGGAAGTCTATGCCCAGCAGTGCGGTAAAGACGCCGGCCAGTATCCCGGTGATCAAGCTGATCAGGGTTTTGATGCCCATGTAGTGGTTGACGGTTTCGGTGATACGAAAGAAATGTGGCAGATCCCGCTCCGGATGTTGCAACACCAGTCGCAGCTTGTCCGGAAAGCCCGCACCCTCGGCCAGGATGAAGCCCACCAGGAGCAAAATGAACAGGCCATTGGCAATGGCATTACCCAGTCCCCGGGCCAGGTTACCGGCCATCTGCAGAGCGAGATTCGGATCCAGGTATTCCCGCACCATATCCATGGAAAGGCCGACGCCCAGGGGTTCCATGGCGTCCAGCGCAGCCTGGAGCCAGCCCAGCAGGGCTTGCTCATAGGTGGACCATTGGCTGATCAGGCTGTTGATGGATTGCACCACCAGACGTCCCAGCAGGCTGAGGCTTCCCAGTAGTGCCAACAGAATCAACAGCAGTGCGGCCCAGGTGGGCAGGTGCAGGCGATGCAGCAGGCGCAGCGGCCCGGCGGCCACGATGCTGATAAAGATGGCCAGCAGCAGTGGCACCACAATGGCCTCGGCCGCCTTGATGCCCGCAACTATGATGACCCTGTCTC
>JBJHDG010000287.1:0-3435 GCA_050486425.1 Pseudomonadales bacterium
CGCCAGCACCACACCATCAAAGGGGATGGCGCCAATGGCTTCGGTGCCGTTGTAGTTGCCTTCCTGGGTGGCCGTGAGCAGCGGATGCAGCACCTTGATGGGCGCCTTGAACATTTCCACAAACTCCATCAGACCCTGATTGGCCTTACACAGTGCGCCAGAGAAGCTGTAGGCATCAGCGTCGTTCTGCGCGAAATCTTCGAGCTTGCGAATGTCCACCTTACCTACCAGGGCCGAGATGTCCTGGTTGTTTTCATCACCGGGCTCGGTTTTGGCGATGGCAATCTGATCCAGGATGGACGGATACAGCTTCACCACTTTGAACTGGCTGATATCACCGCCGTATTCCTGCAGGCGCTTGGCCGCCCAGGGCGACATGATGCCGCGCAGGTAGCGTCTGGGGATGCCGTAGTCCTCTTCCAGAATGGCCGCATCTTCCTCCACCGAGAACAGCCCCAGCGGAGATTCATTCACCGGCGAACCCTTTAAGGCATAAAACGGCTGACGCTGCATCAGCGCCTTTAAGCGCTCGGCCAGGGAGGACTTGCCCCCACCCACGGGACCCAGCAGATAGAGGATCTGCTTGCGCTCCTCCAGGCCCTGGGCCGCATGACGGAAGAAGGACACAATCTGCTCAATGGCCTCCTCCATGCCATAGAATTCATGGAAGGCCGGATAGAGCTTGATGATCTTGTTGGAGAAGATACGGGAGAGCCGGGGATCCTTGGCGGTGTCCACCAGCTCCGGCTCGCCGATGGCCTGCAGCATGCGCTCTGCCGCGGTGGCGTAGGCGGTAGGGTCGTCGCGACAGATTTCCAGGTATTCCTGTAATGAATACTCTTCCTGCTGCCGGGTTTCGTACCGCGCCTGGTAGTGATCTAAAACGCCCATGTCAGGTCCTCCATGACTCCCTGCCCACAAACTTCAGCTGGACTGCCTTAACCTAAAGCTAGCAGTGCAGTTGATTTACGCCACAAGAATTACCACAAAAACTTATCTGTTTTTAGTGTAATTGTTCCGGCTTTAGTGTGGCGGGGACCTGAAAACGTTCCAAATCATCCAGACGCAAGGCGGTCAGCTGTCCGCCCCAGACGCAGCCGGTGTCCAGCCCATGAATGCCTGACAGTCCCACCCGGCCATTGAGCGCCGCCCAATGCCCGAATAACAGCTGCTGCGCCGGCGGCTGGGTGCGGTAGAACGCAAACCAGGGCTGCCAGGGCGGCAACAGCTCGCTGACAGACTCCTTGAAACCCAGGTTGAGCCGACCTTGGGCATCCAATGCCCGCATGCGGGTGAGATAGTTGGTGATCACTCGCAAACGCAGCTGGCCCTGCAAGTCCTCATGCCAGCAATCAGGTTCATCGCCGTACATATGATGCAAAAACTCGCGAATGCCAGGGCCGCGCAGCGCCTGTTCCACTTCGGCAGCGCGTGCCGCTGCCTGTTCGACACTCCACTGGGGCGGAATGCCGGCATGGGTCATGACAAATCCCTGCGCCTGGTGCAGCAGCGGCTGCTGCCGCAGCCATTGCACCAGTTCGTCCGCGTCCGGGGCATCCAACACCGCCTGCAAACTGGCATCCTTGCGACCACGCTGACGCTCACCATAGGCGAGTGCCAGCAAATGCAGATCATGGTTACCCAGCACAGTAACAGCAGCAGCGTCCAGCTGTTTAACAAAGCGCAGTACGGCCAGTGAATCCGGCCCGCGATTCACCAGATCACCGGCAAACCAAAGCTGATCCTGCACCGGATCAAATGCCACCAGCGCCAGCAACTGCTGTAGTTCCTGGAAACAACCTTGCACATCGCCAATGGCGTAGATAGCCAAGCGCAATTCCCCCGGATCAATTTCGCAACAAAGCGGTAACCCTGTTAATGCATCAGGTTGGGCGCGGCCAGGCGAAATACTGGAATGGGCACTTCGAATAAGGTGCCATCATCGGCGCGAAAGGTATAACTGCCTTGCATGGTCCCCACAGGCGTTTCCAGCAGCGCGCCGCTGGTGTAGGTGAACGCCTGCCCCGGCGCCAGATAGGGCTGCTCCCCCACCACACCTTCGCCATGCACTTCCTGCACCTGGCCATCGGCATTGGTGATGATCCAGTGCCGGGTGAGCAGACGCGCGCCCAGGGTACCCTGATTGCAGATCCGGATTTGATAAGTGAAGACATACCTGTGCACCGCTGGGTCCGACTCCAACGCCACATAGGCGGGCTTAGCACTTACCTGGATCAATGTTGCCGTTGCGCTCATGGTTAAGTACTAGCAGAAATTCTGTCAGGGCCAGGTACTCCGGCAAACCCAGCTGATCCGGCCGCAAGCCTGCCGCTACCGGCGCCGCTGGCCAGGGAATGTCGAATGCCCGCAGTGCATTGCGCAAGGTCTTGCGACGTTGCTGGAAAGCCGCCCGCAGCACGGCGTCAAACAGCGCCATACCAGGCGCCGATAACGGCCGCTGGGCCTTGGGCACCAGACGCACGAAGCGGGAGTCCACCTTCGGTGCCGGCCGAAAGCAGCTGGGTGGCACTGCCAGCAAGGGTTGTACGTCACAGTGATACTGGGTCATCACCGAGAGTCGGCCCCACTGCTTGCTGCCGGGACTGGCCGCCAGCCGATCCACCACTTCCTGTTGCAGCAGAAAGTGCATATCGGCAATGCGCGCGCATTGCGCCAGCAGGGCCATCAACAAGGGGGTGGAAATGTTGTACGGCAGGTTGCCAACCACGCGCCAGGGTGGGCTGTCCGCCGGGCCCAGCAACGCGGGCAGATCCAGTTTCAGCACATCGGCTTCAATCAGGTGCAGATCCGGCCAATGCGCCCGCAGCGCCGCCGCCAGATCCCGGTCCACTTCCACTGCGTACAAGGCACCCGCAGCGCCCAAACCGGCGATCAGGCCCGCAGTGAGTGCGCCCTGACCGGGGCCAATCTCCAACAGGCGCTGCCCTGGTGCCGGCGCCACCAACCGCACCATGGCGGCCAGCATGTTGTCGTCCACCAGAAAGTTTTGCCCGAAGCGACGTCTGGGCTGATGGCCGGTTGCCGCCATCAGCGACTCCTGGCCGCCATCTCCGCCGCCAGGGCAATGGCCGCGGCCAGGCTGCCGCCATGAATCAGCCCGGTACCGGCCTTGTCCAGGGCGGTACCATGGTCCACCGAGGTGCGGATGATGGGCAGGCCCAGGGTAATGTTTACAGCCTCCCCGAAACCCACATGTTTCAGCACCGGCAGGCCCTGATCGTGGTACATGGCCAACACCGCATCCGCCTCCGCCAGCAGCGCCGGGGTAAACAGGGTGTCTGCGGGCAGCGGCCCACGCACACCCTGGTCGGCATAGTCCTGACAGACCGGGCCGATGACCTCAATCTCCTCGCGCCCCAGATGCCCGGCTTCACCGGCATGCGGGTTCAGGCCCGCCACCAGCACCCGCGGGGG
>JBJHDG010000288.1:0-3415 GCA_050486425.1 Pseudomonadales bacterium
CGCCCGCGTCAGTAAATCTGCGGCCAAATGTTGATACTGCCCCTGCAGGGCTTCGATACGCGCCGAGCTGATGGCAAACCAATCGGTAACCGCGGGCAGTTCGGGGCTCATCTCCGCCCGCTCCAACCGGGCCAGATGCTCAAGTTCGGTGATCAGGCTCGCATTCAAGTCGGAGTAAGCATCCAGCGCCTGCGGCGGTGTCAGTATCGGCACGGCTGCGCGCAAAGCATCCAGATCCAGCTGGCGAAAGTTGGAAGCACCTGCCGGCAGCTGGGCCAGGTAGTTGTCAGTCCGCGCCTGTTGCTGCTGCCAGGGTTGCTGAAAATTGCTGCCCTCACCGCTGCGAAAAGTCACCGCCAAACCATGCTCGATTTGCAGTTCGTACAGCAGATTACTCAGGGCGAGCGTCTGCTCAACCCGAATTTCCAGTGCGGCCATGGCTTTGGTTTGTTGCAGGCGCTGCTGGATACCCTGGTATCCCAGATAAAGCACGCCGCAGGCGGCCAACAGCACCAACAATGCGATACGGGCGCTGCGCCTGGAGACAGTCCCGGCGGCGCCATTGATCAGCACCGAACCCGACAGTTCAGATGTAGAATTGATATTTGTCATTCCCCAGTCCGGCGTCCCCACAGCAAGGCGCGCCACCCAATAACCAATGGTTATTGGGCACGGATCACACGGCCTTTGGCCACTAGGGAATGCCGAAGGAATAGCGCCTATTTCGGGGGCGGCCCATTCGGGGGCGACTCGGCGTCCGGTGCCGGTATGCTGCTCAGCTGCAGCGGCAGCGGTTTGGTTTCTGAACCCGTGTACAGGGACAGATGTGGGAAGGGGATTTCGATGCCGGCCGCATCAAAGGCCTTTTTGATTTCAGGCTGGATACTGTTGCGCAGCTCGAGAAAATTCTCCCGCTTGGCCCAAACCGAAAACTGCAGGTCCAGGGAGGAATCACCAAAGCCCAGAAAGATAAAGGTGGGCGCCGGGTCATCCAGGCAACGCAGATTACGATCGGCCACCTCGTTGAGCACTTTGCGCACCTGATCGATGTCTTCCTTGTAGGCAACCCCCAGTTTGATATCCAGGCGCCGTATGGGAAAGCGGGTCATATTGGTGACTTCGGATTTGATCAGGGATTCGTTGGGAATGCGGACAAACAGGTTGTCAAAGGTGCGCAGCTTCACCGACAGGGCGTCGATGGACAGCACCTCCCCGGTGGTCCCGCCCACTTGAATCACATCCCCCACCGCAAAGGGTTTCTCGCCAATCAGGAACAGGCCGCTGATAAGATTGGACACCGAGGTCTGGGAGGCAAAGCCAATGGCCACGGTGAGCACACCAGCAGCACCGATCAACACTGCCAGGTTGAAACCCAGCTCCCGCAACGCCGAAGCCGCGAACAAGGCCAGCAGCAGGTAATACACTAAACGCCGAAACAGTTGCAGATGATGCACGCTGAGTCTGGACTTCAAACCCCGTACCGCCAACCGGGATACCAAACTGGCCAACAGGAATCCCAGCAGCAGGAGCAATCCGGCGCGTAACCACATCATGGCCCTATCTGCCGTCACCACCGCAATCAGTTCTTCAAACAACATTCTCTTATTCTCCAAAAAGCACACTGAAGGCCCGCACCAGGGTGCCGCGCTCGGCCGGTCGTCTGGCCTCCGTCACCAGCTCCGCTCGCCGCACGTAGCCAGGAGCGCCACGATCAATCCGTAAACTGGCCAGATCAGAATCCGCACCACGGATCAGCGACACACTTTGCGTCCACAGGCTGCCATCTGCTGCGCCATACAGCGCCAGGGCGGGCACCGGCAAACTGAGTTTCTCCAACGGCAGTACCGTACTGGCCTGATTATGAATGCGTACCGGCGTGATGGCCCGATGCGCGCGCCTGGGCACCTCATCCAGACTGTGCCGGGCATGGGTGCGACCGGCATAACAGAGTTCGCCTTCCCGGGTGGAAGGACCAAACCAGGTATCCGAGAGTTGCAGCATGGGCAGCTCCCGCACGGCAGTACCGGCCGGCCCCAACTCGATGCGCAGACAGAGCGGTGTACTCAGATACAAGGTGGTCTGCTGACCGCTGGGCAGAAACAACGGCTGCCGTGGTCGGATCACCACCGGCCGCTCCATCAACAAGGGCCGCAACCGCACCTGGTCACAGGTGGCGGCAAAAACATAGCGCTCCTTGAGTTCCAATGCCGGTGGTCCGTCCAGTACGCGGATATCGCGTCGGGTATCCAGCTCTCCTTCCGGTCCGTGGGCCCAACCCAATTGCCATTCATCACCAATGCGATACAGGCTCAGCTGCAAGGGTCCCAGCTGCAGCGCCAGGGTCTGGCGATCGGCCAGTTGCCACTGGCGCCACCAGCTGTCGCGATCGGCGCTGCCAGCGGACGCTGGCGCTGATGCAGGTATTGGGGTATCCGGATTCATGCTTTGCCTCTGTTTGCGCTGCTGTGCATACAATGGCCCATGATACGGGTTGATCTCAATGGAGGCAGGACAAATGCGTTTGGCCGTGGAATTCCCCAGTGTCAGTTATCGCGAAGGCGGCGCGGCGGTGCTGCGCCTGGCCAAAGCCCTGGAAGACATGGGTTATGACCAGCTGGATATGTTCGATCACGTGGTGATGGGCTATCCCACCGCGACCCGCCCGGCACCCCGCTACCCCAGCGGCATGCCCATTCTGGAAGCCCTGATGACCCTGGCTTATGTCGCCGGCGTGACTCAGCGCATTGGCCTGGGTACCGAGGTCCTGGTACTGCCGCAACGGCAACCCGTGCTGGTGGCGCGCCAGGTGGCCACCCTGGACAGTCTTAGCGGTGGCCGCGTGCGTCTGGGTGTGGGCGTGGGCTGGCAGGCGGCAGAGTTTGAAGCCCTGGGCCAGGATTTTGCCGAACGCGGTGCGCGTATGGACCAGGCCATCCAGCTGCTGCGTACCTGTTGGGGTGAAGCACAAATCGATTTTCCTGGGCCTTATTACGAGATGGCTGCCATCGCCATGGAGCCGAAGCCGCCACAGGGTGCTGACCTCCCGATCTGGATCGGTGGCAACTCACCCCGGGCGCTGCGTCGGGTGGGTGAGCTGGGCGACGGCTGGCTGGCCACGGGTATGCACGATGGCGACAAGGCCCGGGCCGCCATTGCCGAGATCCACCGCCATGCTGAACGTGCCGGCCGGGATCCAGCACGCATCGGCCTGCAGATGATGCTGGATGTGCCGCCCACAGATGCTGTCGGCAAGGATTTCTACAAGGATCTGGATCAGGTGGCGCGGCGTGCCGAGGCCATTGCCGCCCTGGGCTTTGGCTGGGCCACCATCAACGCCACCGCGGTATTCCAAAGTGGTGCGCGCTCGGTGGACGCGCTGATCGAGGCCCTGGCCGCCATCCATACACGGCTGCGC
>JBJHDG010000289.1:0-3415 GCA_050486425.1 Pseudomonadales bacterium
AGCATGAGCCAGCAGCGAATAGTCGTCGTCGGCAACGGCATGGTGGGTCACCACTACGTTCAGCAACTGATCGATTCGGGTCGTACCTTCGACATTACTGTTCTGGGTGGCGAGCCACGGCCCGCCGGGCGCCGGGGATCCGCGACCGGCGCGTCAGGCGAGCAGGTCGCGCACGTCGAGCGCCGCCTGCACGAACAGCAGCACCAGCAGTGCCGGAAACAGGCTGTAGGTGACCACAAAGGCGATGGCCACGCCCACGAACATCATCCAACCGAAATCCATCACGGGCACAATGCCGCTGCTCACCAGGGAGCCGAAGGCCACCATGGTGGTGAGCGCGGTGTACAGGCAGGGCGCGAACTTGGAGTGCATCGCCTCCACCACCCAGCGCGCATGACCGGCCTCGGGATGCAGCTTGCCCAGTTCCCGGTAGCGCACGATGAGATGAATGGTGAAGGAAATGGTGATGATGGCCAGCAGCGCGATGAAGTTGGACGACACCACGGTGACGGGTTGCTCCAGCCAACCCAAGCCGCCCACCACCAGGGCGATGCTCACGCCGCTGGTGGCCACCGGCAGCAGCACCCAGCGCACCTGGCGGAAGAACAGCCAGAGCATCAATAGCACCATCAAGCCCACGCCGGCGCCGAACACCACCACGTCGCTGCGCACATAGGCAATCATGTCGGCGGCGATCATGGGCACGCCGCCCAGATAGAGTTCGGCGCCGTTGGCATGCTGGCTGCGAATATCGCGCACCTGCTTCAGCATGGCGTCGCGATTGGCGAGATAGGTATAGCGGTAGTCGTGGTAGGCGCGCTCGACCTGCCGCCGCTCGGCTTTTTCGGCGGCACTGGGCGCGGCCAGGGCGCGCAGTTCGCTGCGGCGATCATAAAGCGCTTCCAGCTTGGGATCCGGTGCCAGGTCGATGCGCAGGGCGGTGGTGGCGCCATCGCGGGAGACCAGCAGATCGGCAAACACCGGGCTGCTGGTGAGTTCGGCATAGGCAGCGGCCAGATCCGCATCCGGGCTGCGCAAGGTGCGGATCTCATCCACCAGATCCGCCAGTGACTGGCCGGGATAATCCAGCAGCGGTGCATCCAGCAGGCTGAACACGCTGGCCACACCCGGCACCTGTAGCAGCGCGTCTTCCAGCGCCGCAATCTGATCCAGGGCGGGCCTTGCGAACAGGGCCTGCCAGGGTTCCTGATCCGCCGCCGCCTGGGGCCGGAAGGTGAGAATCAGAAATTCATCACCCCCAAAGCGCTGGCTGATCTCCCGGTAATAGGCCAACGCCGGATCACCCTCCACCACCAGGGTGTCGGCGGAGGCATCAAAGCTGAAGCGGGGAAATCCCAGGATGGCCAGCCCCAGTAACAGGGCCAGCAGGGTGAGCAGCAACTTGGGATACTGATACAGGTGGTGCAGGATCTGATTAGGCAAGCCTGTGTCCTTAGGGCAGAATTCGCGCCATTGTAATGGAGATCCCCAGATCCATGCTGCTGTTTGATCACCCGGCTTCCGTGAACCTGCGCCGCCTGCTGTGGGTGCGCATGCTGCTGCTGGGTGCGTTGTTGGGTTTGCTGCTGCTGGTGCATCTGGTGTTGCAGGCGGTGCTGCCCTGGGTGGGGCTGCTCAGCATTGCCGGCGTGCTGCTGCTGCTGAGCCTGCTCAGTTGGTGGCGGCTGCATGCGCTGGCGGCGCCGGTGCGGGAGCTGGAAGTGCTGGCGCAGTTGGGCCTGGATATCGCCGCGCTCACCTGGCTGCTCTACCTCACCGGTGGCTGGACCAACCCGTTGATTTCCCTGTATCTGGTGCCTATCGCGGTGGCGGTGGTGAGCCTGTCTGCCACCAGCGCCTGGCTGGTGGCGACCCTGGCGGTGGTTTGTTACACGGCGCTGATCCGTTTTCATCAGCCGCTGGCGTTGTTTCAGGCGGAACTGGGTGCGCATGACGCCCACGGTGGCATGGACCACAGCGGTTTTTCCGTGCACATGCTGGGTATGTGGCTGACCTTCGTGCTCAGTGCCGGGTTGATCACCTACTTTGGTATTGCCATGGCCAGCACCCTGCGCCTGCGGGCGGCGGCCCTGGCGCGCATGCGCGAGGAGAATCTGCGCAATGAGCAGATCATGGGCGTGGCGACGCTGGCGGCAGGTACCGCCCATGAACTGGGCACGCCGCTCACCAGTATTGCGGTGATTGCCGGGGAACTGCGCACGGAAGTGACGCCGGCTCAGGCCCAGGAGCTGGAGCTGTTGCTGGAACAGGTGGCGGCGTGCCGGGAAAGTTTGCAGCGCCTGCGCCAGGCGGCGGCCGCCTCCAGTGACAACGCCGCGCCGCTCAGCGTGCAGGCGTATATGGAAGCGCTCTGGCAACGCTGGCAGGTGTTGCGGCCTCAAGTGCAGGCGCAATTGGATATGCCTGCACAGGCTGGACCCATCCTGCAGGTGGACAGCACCCTGGCCCAGGCGCTGCTGAATCTGCTCAATAATGCCGCCGATGCGTCGCCGGCGGCGGTGCATTGTCAGGTGCGTTGGGACAGCGAGTATTTGACCTTGGATATTCGCGATCAGGGGCCGGGCTTCGATGCGGATTTGGCGCAACTCGCGGAGCCGGCGCCACGCGCCTCGCAGGGCATGGGCATGGGGTTGATGCTGGCCAATGCCAGCATCGAGCGTTTGGGTGGCAGCGTGCAGATTCGGCAGCGCCCGGAAGGGGGCGCCTGGGTGCGGGTGCGTCTGCCCCTGGCGCGCTTGGCGCCGGCCGCGACCGCGCAGGTGTTGTCATGAGCGCCGGTGCCAACCTGCTGCTGGTGGATGATGATCCGGTGTTTCGTCAGGTGATGAGCAAGGCCCTTAGCAAACGCGGCTTTGTGGTACGGGTGGCGGTGGATGTGCCTGATGCCCTGGCGCAGCTCGAAACAACGCTGCCCGATTACGCCCTGGTGGATTTGAAAATGCCCGGCCCCTCTGGGCTGGTGTTGGTGGAAGCCCTGCATGCGCGGGATCCGCGCATTTGTATTCTGGTGCTCACGGGTTACGCCAGCATTGCCACGGCGGTGGAAGCGGTGAAACTCGGCGCCAGCAACTATCTGGCGAAACCGGTGAGTGTGGATGAAGTCTGCGCCGCCTTTGCCCAGCAACAACCCGACAGCACTGTCCCCATCACCGACCATCGCCTGTCGGTAGACCGCCTGGAGTGGGAACACATCCAGCGCGTGTTGGCCGAGCACGATGGCAACATCTCCGCCACCGCCCGTGCGCTGAACATGCACAGGCGTACCCTGCAGCGCAAACTGGCGAAGCGGCCGGTACGGCAGTAAAAGGGCAGACGCTGCTGGTGCTGGGCCCGTAATTAGTCCGGCACAAACTCGAGCGCCACCCCATTGTTGCACCAGCGCTCATCGGTGGGC
>JBJHDG010000290.1:0-412 GCA_050486425.1 Pseudomonadales bacterium
TGCCCGTACCCAGGTTATGCACGCTAAGCCCGGGGTGATCTGCCAGATAAGTCAGCGCCGCCAGGTGCCCTCGCGCCAGATCCACCACATGAATGTAGTCGCGCACACCGGTGCCATCCGGTGTGGGGTAGTCATTGCCGAAAATCTGTAGCCGAGGCAGCCGGCCTACTGCCACCTGCGCGATATAGGGCATCAGATTGTTGGGAATACCATTGGGATCCTCGCCCATCTCACCGCTGACGTGCGCACCCACCGGGTTGAAATAGCGCAGGATGGAAATACGCCAGTCCGGTTCTGCGGCATGCAAATCCCGCAGCATATCTTCAATCATGAGTTTGCTGCGGCCATAGGGATTGGTGGTGCGCAAAGGCGCATCCTCCCTGATGGGGACCTGGTCGGGATCACCGTAAAC
>JBJHDG010000290.1:422-3333 GCA_050486425.1 Pseudomonadales bacterium
ACCGTAAACCGTGGCGGAGGAGCTGAACACCAGGGTCTTCACCTCGGCCTGACGCATGTGCTGCACCAGATTCAGGGTGCCTTGGACATTGTTGTCAAAGTAGGCCAACGGATTGGCCACGGATTCACCCACAGCTTTCAAGCCGGCAAAATGAATCACAGCATCGAATTGATGGCGGGCGAACAGCGACTGCAGCGCTGCGGCATCACGCAGATCACCCTGCACAAATTCAGCCGCTTTGTTACTGATGCGTTGAATCGCATCGATGGCGCGCGCAGAGCTGTTGCAAAGGTTGTCGAAGATGACGACTTCATGGTCAGCAGTCAGCAGCTCCACACTGGTATGACTGCCGATGTAACCAGCACCGCCAGTGACCAGAATACGACTCATGCCCGAGGCTCCCGCTGCTGATAATACGCCAGATACCAATCCACAAAATTCTGCACACCAGTGGTAATCGGGGTCTGGGGTTGGTAGTGCATATCTTCAATCAATGCATCCACGCTGGCGTAGGTATCCGCGACATCGCCTGGTTGCATGGGTAGTAAATTCCTGTTGGCCTTCCGACCCAGAGCGGTCTCCAGCACCTCGATGTAGCGCAGCAGGGGGATAGGGCGGTTACTGCCAATGTTATACAGGCGATAGGGGGCGCTGGAGGTGGCCGGGTCCGGATTGCTGCTATCCCAGTCTGGGTTGGGTACAGGTGCACGATCCAGCGCACGCACCACGCCTTCGATGATGTCATCGATGTAGGTGAAATCGCGCTGATGGTGCCCGGCATTGAAGACGTTGATGGGTTCACCCGCCAGAATCTGCCGGGTAAACAGGAACAGGGCCATGTCCGGACGCCCCCAGGGGCCATACACGGTAAAGAACCTGAGACCCGTTGTGGGGATGCCAAAGAGATGGCTGTAACTGTGCGCCATCATTTCATTGGCCTTCTTGGTGGCGGCATACAGGCTAACCGGATGGTCGCTATGGTCACGCTCCCGAAACGGCATCCGGGTATTGAGGCCATACACAGAGCTGGTGGACGCAAACACCAAGTGTTCCGTGCCATGACTACGCACAGCCTGCAGCAGGTTCAAAAAGCCCTGCAGGTTGGCATCCAGATAGGCCTGGGGATTTTCCAGTGAATAACGTACCCCGGCCTGGGCGGCCAGATGTACCACGCGGGCAGGTGCCACCCTGGTATAGAGCCGTGCCAGCCCGCCGCCGTCGGCAATATCCAGATTTACGTGTTCGTAACCGGGCACGGCCAGCAAGCGGGCCAGGCGGGCCTGTTTCAGGGCAGGGTCGTAATAGGAGTTCAGGTTATCCACCCCGACCACTTCATCCCCCCGGGCCAGCAGGCGCTGGCAGAGCGCGGCCCCAATAAAACCGGCGGATCCAGTGACAAGAATCTTCAATTTGAGGTCCCTTACTGTGCTGGAATGTGTGAGCAGGAGCCCAGCAGCATCAGGCTGCTATATTTCGGGCGTATTATGGTCAGACCAGGGCCAAATGGCGATCACAGACTGTTTTCGTCACTTTACCAACGCCTTACAGTAGCTTTTGTGAACATTGGTTAAACTGCGCCCACGCAGGAGGACCGCACCCAAATGAGCACTATCGAACGGGCAGCCGCCAAACTCTCCCAGGCCATGAAGCTTACAGGCAGCCGCCAGGAGACGCTGGTGCAGGCTGATGCCGGGCCCAGATTCAAGCTGGATCGGCCAGAGCCCCTGGTGGTAGACCCTGTTTACGTGCCCCCGGGCGGTGAAATCGACCTGGCAGCGCTGACTGCCCGAGGTTTCGTCACCAAAGCCAACAACAAGGGCCGTCTGGCGGCTGATTTTCGACGCATCAAGCGGCCCTTGCTGCTCAATATCCGTAAGGAACAGGTACTGGCACGGGATGCTGCCGCGCCCAATCCGCCCAATCTGATACTCGTCACCAGCGCCATTCCCGGCGAAGGCAAGACTTTTGTCTCGGTCAATCTTGCCCTCAGCATTGCCGCCGAGCTGGATCGCACGGTACTGCTGGTGGATGCGGATGTGATGAAGGATGATGTGGCCCAGGTGCTGCATCTGGATTACAGCCAAGGGTTGACCGATTTGCTGCAGCAGGGCTTGACCCCGGAGCAGATAATTCTGCGCAGCAATGTGGATGGCTTGCGGGTGCTGCCAGCCGGACGTAATTGTGAGAACCCGGATGAACTGTTTGCCAGTCAAGCCATGCGCAATCTGTTGCATGGCCTGGCGCGCCAGGACCCCAACCAGGTGGTGCTGATTGACGCACCGCCCCTGATGGCAGGTACCATTGCAGGCATTCTGGGCCGACTGGTGGGGCAAATTCTGCTGGTGGTGGAAGCCGAGCAAACACCCAGGGCCACAGTGCTTGAGGCACTGGCTCAGTTGCAGGGCTGCCCAGTGAACCTGATGCTGAACAAATCCACCCAGATGACGGCAGAACAACTGAACTATGGCTATGGTTATGGCGCCAGCGCAGCCTGAAGCCAGGCGCCAGGCCAGGAGCGTTTATGTATAGAGACTTTTTCAATCTCACCGGCAAGCCCTTCCAATTGTCGCCGGATGCGCGCTTCTTTTACCCCAGCAAAGAACACTCCCGAGCACTGTCCTTTTTGCAGTACGGCCTGAGCCAGGCGGATGGCTTTATTGTCATCACCGGCGATGTGGGTACCGGCAAAACCACCCTGGTGCAGACCCTGCTGGCAGAGTTGGACAGCAACGAGGCCGTGGTGGCAAACATTGTCACCACCCAGTTGCAGGAAGATGATTTGCTCAGCCTGGTGATGATGAATTTCGGCCTTGCGCTACCGGCAGGTAATGGCAAAGCCATGATGCTGCGGGAACTGGAAGGCTTCTTCATTCAGCAGGCACGGCAGGGGCGGCGGGTACTGCTTATTGTC
>JBJHDG010000291.1:0-3311 GCA_050486425.1 Pseudomonadales bacterium
TTGGCCCTGATTTCGCCATTTTTGACACTCCTGATGGTTAGATCAGGGTGTCCACTAAACCGTAGGAACCGTCGCGTCCACTGCATGGAGTGGTTAGGCCCATTTGACCACTTTGGGACATCCACTAAACCCTGGGAACTGCCAGGTCCGCTGCAATTGCTTGTTACGCGGCAGTGCGCCATGCATCTGGGCCGGACTCCGATGATGAACGAAGACGAGCTCTAGTGCTTGATAGCTGAACTCAAGCGGGTTCTTGCAACAGCGCTTGGCAGTGTGACAGAGACTCGCACGCGATTGGCACTCCAGCCTCGGAAATATAGAAAATAACAAACGCTGAGCCCGGTACGCTCATTGGACCACGTGGGTCATCTATGGCTTCAACGGCGTAGATGCGCATTGGCTGCAGCGCTTCGGCGGGGCCCTTCTCTCTCAACTTCTTCGGAGGTATGCCGTATCGGATTTCGTTTACTCGAGCGCGTCCCTCGAGGCTCCAGATTGGCTCACCGAGGCGACTGTTCGAAACGGCATAGACATTAAAGGCAACGATACGATTTTTGGTTCGTGAGCCATCGAAAGCTCCAAACTCGAAATGGATTCCCGCGTCCAGTGAGCCTTCAGGAAAGATCTGAAACGCTCGGCTACATGCAGTCAAGCCGAAAGCCAAGACTACGAACAGTGTGATAATCCGTAACAACATATCAGAGCGGCCTAACAGTAAGTAGACGGAATTATTCCGCAATTAAACACGGAAATCTTCCGCATATCGCTCACCTTCCGGTATCAACCAAAACTCCGTTGCTGCTCAATTTCACTTATAAGCCCTCTATTTTCAATGTCCTATATCACCAATCGCCTATAGATCGAGTCCAATTTTTGACTGATGCCGCGTAATATCAGGAACCAAACCGAGGCATATACGGAAACATTCCGGATATTGTGCTTGCCCGTATACATGCTCGCTGATACTGTTTATGCATACAGGATATTGCTGGCACTGACATGGCCCATTCCAGCAGCCCTTTACTCGAACAGGTAAGAACGGCAGTACGCGTGCGGCATTACAGCCGGCGTACGGAAGATGCCTACTTAGGCTGGATCAAACGTTTCATTTTATTCCATCGCAAACGCCACCCCAGGGATATGGGCGCCGTGGAAGTGAGCGGCTTCCTCAGCTATTTGGCCGTGGAAAGGCAAGTGGCTGCCAGCACCCAGAATCAGGCACTCAACGCACTGGTTTTTCTCTATAAGGTGGTTTTAGATCGGCCGTTGGGGGATATCTCTGGTGTAGTTCGTGCGAAAACACCGCAGCGTCTACCTGTGGTGTTAAGCCTTGGTGAAGTACGAGCCTTGCTTGTGCAGTTACGCGGCGCTCATTGGCTGGTTGCCTGCCTGCTGTACGGCTCCGGTTTACGCCTGATGGAAGCGCTACGGCTGCGGGTAAAAGATTTGGATTTCCAGCACCAAGCCATTCTGGTACGTGATGGCAAGGGCGCGAAAGATCGCGTCGTCACGTTGGCGAGCGAGCTCAATCGCCCACTACATCAGCATCTGGAAAATCGCCGACTGCTGTTTGAACAGGATAGCGCTCAAGGCGTGGGCACGGTCTATTTGCCTTATGCATTAGCTCGAAAATATCCCAGTGCAACCAGAGAATGGGGCTGGCAGTATGTATTCCCATCTGCCCAGCTCAGCACTGATCCACGTAGCGGCGAGAGGCGGCGGCACCATCTGGATGAGTCCAGCGTACAAAAGGCTGTGCGGGCCGCCATAATAGCAGCAGGCATTCACAAGCCCGCCAGCTGCCATAGTTTGCGCCATTCGTTTGCCACCCATCTGCTGGAGCGCGGCGCCGATATTCGCACGGTGCAGGAACAGCTCGGGCACGCTGATTTGCGAACCACCCAGATTTACACCCATGTCATTCAACGCGGCGGGCGCGCTGTGCTAAGCCCACTTGGTAATGTGCTGGGCGATACTTAGCGCAAATTCAATTCAACGTTTGGCGTAGCGCGAAGTACCACAACCCCACATACAACAGAGCGTTCCACACCAACACCGACCAGCCGGCAATCAAAGTCAGATGGCGTGTAGATCCCGCGCCACCCGCCGCCATCGCGTTCAGCTTTCCAGCATCAGGGTCACCGGCCCGTCATTCACCAGCGCCACCTGCATATCGGCGCCAAAGCGGCCAGTTTCAATACGGGTGTCCGGTGCTTGGCTGCGCAGTGCTTGCACGTAAGCGTTGTAGAGCACTTCCGCTTGCGCCGGCGGTGCGGCTCCAGAAAAGCCTGGGCGCCGCCCTTTACGGGTGTCGGCGGCCAGGGTGAACTGGGAAACCACCAACAGCGCGCCGCCAACATCCAGCACGCTGCGGTTCATGGGTTTGGCGGCATCCGCAAAGATGCGTAGCCCCAATGTGCGATCAGCGAGTTGGCGTGCCGTCGCCTCGTTGTCATCGGGAAACACGCCCAGCAGCACCAACAATCCTTGATCGATGCGGGCGATGGTTTCGCCCGCCACGCTTACCGAGGCACTGCTGACACGCTGCAGCAGCGCGCGCATCAGGCGCTGCTGCGTTCGTCGCGCTTGCGCTCATGCTCCTTGAGCTTGCGCTTGCGCACACGCAGGGCCTTGGGCGTGATCTCCACCAACTCGTCATCGTCGATGAACTCCAAATGCTGTTCCAGCGACATGCGAATGGGTGGGGTAAGCAGGATGTTTTCATCACTGCCGGAAGCACGCATGTTGGTGAGCTTTTTCTCTTTCATGGGATTCACCACCAGGTCGTTGTCCCTGCTGTGAATACCGATCACCATGCCTTCATACACTTCATCACCGGGGCCAACAAACAGGCGGCCACGGTTCTGCAAGTTGAACAGGGCGTAGCCCACGGCCTTACCCTTATCCATGGAGATGAGCACGCCGTTGTTACGTTGGCCCACAGCCATGGGAATCTGATCGTCATAGCCGGCAAAGCCAAAGGACATGATGCCGGTGCCAGAGGTCATGCTGAGAAACTGCGGGCGGAATCCCATGAGTGCGCGTGAGGCAATCTTATAGCGCATGCGCACCCGGCCATTGCCATCGGCGGCCATGTCCAGTAGCTCTGCACGCCGCTCGCCCATGGCTTCCATGAGTTTGCCTTGATGGCTTTCATCCACGTCCAGGTTCAGCTCTTCAAAGGGCTCCAGTTTGCGGCCGTTTTCTTCTTTGACGATCACCTGGGGGCGTGAGACCGCCAACTCATAACCTTCCCGACGCATGGTTTCGATCAGTACCGACAGGTGCAGTTCACCACGGCCAGACACTCC
>JBJHDG010000292.1:0-3307 GCA_050486425.1 Pseudomonadales bacterium
GTATGGGCATGGTCTGTTCGAGACCATGAAGCTGCATCAGGGTCAGGTGCGCCTGTGGCCATTGCATCTGGCGCGGTTACAGGCCGGCGCCGTGCGTCTGCAAATCCCCCTGGATCCGGTCCGGTTGAGCCAATGGCTGCAGCTGCTGATCGCTGACCAACAGCAGGGCACCATCAAGCTGCTGTTGAGTCGGGGTGACAGCGCCCGCGGTTACGCCGTACCTGCCACCAGTCAGGCCAGATGCGTACTTAGCTTGTTGCCCCCGGTTGCGGACAGTTGCCCTGCCCAGGGCGTGCGCGTGAAGCTGTGCCAGACCCGGTTGGCCCAGCAGCCACTGCTGGCGGGCATGAAGCACCTGAATCGGCTGGAACAGGTGCTGGCCAGAGCCGAGTGGCAGCCGCCGCAGCATCAGGAAGGGCTGGTATTGGATACCAGTGAGCGTCTGGTGGAGGGTACTTTCAGCAATCTGTATCTGGTGCAGCGGGGCCTTGTGCGCACACCAGACCTGAGCCGCTGTGGTGTGGCCGGCGTGATGCGGCAGTATCTGTTGGAAACCCTGTTGCCCGCACAGCACATACCTGTGGAGATCTGCGACCTGAGCCTGGAGGATCTGGCACAGGCCGATGGCTGCTTTCTCAGCAACAGCCTGATTGGTGTCTGGCCCGTTGCGGCCGTGGATTTACCCCAGGGGACTCTGCAGCTGCCAGGGGTTACCATGGGCCTGGCATTACGGGCAGCCCTGGATCCTGAGCTTGGTTTTAGCATTACGCCTTAGTCTGATTGGCCTGTTGGGCCTGGTGTTCCTGGGCGGCGCCGGGCTTGGCATGGCTTGGTATGGGTTGCAGCAACCCATCCACCTGGCCGAGCCCGTGGTACTGGAAATCCCCCGGGGGGAATCCCTGGCGCGCAGCAGCCAGCGATTGGCCGCTGCCGGCGTTATCCGGCATCCCAGGTTGCTGCAGGGCTGGGCTCGACTCAACGGTCAGGCGGCCCGGATCAAAGCCGGTGAATATGAGTTCAGTGGCACCATGGACATGCGTCAGGTGCTGGCGCAGCTGGTGGCGGGACGGGTACGGTTGTACAGCCTGACGCTGGTGGAAGGCTGGACCGTGCATCAGGTACTG
The DNA here is from genome assembly GCA_050486425.1 of Pseudomonadales bacterium. Classification (GTDB taxonomy): domain Bacteria; phylum Pseudomonadota; class Gammaproteobacteria; order Pseudomonadales; family Azotimanducaceae; genus SKXG01. Next base: position 1,125 of record JBJHDG010000292.1, read on the forward strand.
GCGGCCTTCCGGGAACGGGAAGAATTGGCGCAGACCCTCAGCGTACAGGGGCCAGAGCAACTGCTGGCAGCACTGGGGCTGGCAACCGAAGCCGGCGCTTCCGCACATGCTGAGGGTTGGTTCTTCCCGGATACCTATGTGTACCCCAGAGGTACCACCGATGTCAGTCTGCTGCGCCAGGCCCATCAGCGCATGCAGCAGGAATTGGCACGTGTCTGGGCGCAGCGAGATACCGGGCTCGCCCTTACCGACCCCTATCAGGCGCTGATCCTGGCCTCTATCATCGAAAAGGAAACCGGCAAACCGGCGGACCGTACCCGTATCAGCCAGGTGTTCCATAGTCGTCTGCAACTGGGTATGCGTCTGCAGACAGACCCGACGGTGATTTATGGCTATGGGCCGGCGTTCGACGGTCGTCTCACCCGGCGCCGTCTGCATACCGACCATGCCTATAACACCTACACCCGGCATGGTCTGCCGCCCACCCCCATCGCCTTGCCGGGGCGGGCCTCTCTGGAGGCAGCGGTGCAGCCGGCAGATACGGACTATTTGTTTTTCGTTTCCCGGGGTGATGGCAGCAGCCATTTCAGCCGCGACTACGAGGCGCATCGGGCAGCGGTCAGACGTTATCAATTGGGGTTGGAGGATTAGTGGCCCGCGGCAAATTTATCACCCTGGAAGGCATCGAAGGTGTCGGCAAGACCACCAACAGCACCTATGTGGCGCGCTGGCTGCGGGAGCGTGGCTTGACCGTGGTACAGACCCGGGAGCCTGGTGGAACTGAGCTGGCCGAGCGGGTGCGGGCATTGCTGCTGCAGCCGGCCCAGGAGCCGCTGAGCGCGCTGGCGGAGCTGCTCCTGATGTTCGCCAGCCGCGCCCAGCACCTGGCCCAGGTGATCCGTCCGGCATTGGCCGCGGGCAGTTGGGTGGTCTGTGACCGCTTTACCGACGCCACGTACGCCTATCAAGGTGGTGGCCGCCAGCTGGATGCGGGCCAGATCCGGGTGCTGGAAAATCTGGTACATGGTGATTTGCAGCCAGACCTTACCCTGTATCTGGATCTGCCGGTGGCGCAGGGCCTGGCGCGAATCGCCGGGCGTCCCCATGACAGATTCGAGCAAGAGCAGCTGGCGTTCTTCGAGCGTGTGCGCACGAGCTACCTGGAACTGGCCAGGCAGCATGCCCGCTTTCGGGTGCTGGACGCGGCACTGCCGCTGGCTGAGGTGCAGGCGGCCATGAGCGTCGTCCTGGCCGCATTCTGTCAGGAGCAGGGCCGCTGATGTGGGCGCCCTGGCTGGCGCCAGTGCGGGATCAGGTGCTGGCGCGCCTGGCCGTGGCTGCGCTGCCTCATGCCTTGCTGCTGCATGGCCCTGCCGGTTGGGGCAAACGGCACTTGGCCAATGTGCTGGCGCTGGATCTGATTGAACGCAGCCCGGCTGATCCGGCCCAGGCGCCGGAGGCCGCGCTGCTCGCGCATCAGGATTTGCGCTGGATCGCGCCTGAAACTGAAGCGGGTCAGACCAAAATTGACGCGGTACGGGCGCTGACCGAATTCTCCCAGCACAGACCTCAGCAAGCCAAGCGCAAGGTGGCCGTGCTCAGCGCGGCCGAGAGCCTCAACCCGGCCGCGACCAACGCCCTGCTCAAAACCCTGGAGGAGCCGCCCCCGGATACCTACCTGGTACTGGTGACGGCGGCGCCGGGACGTTTGCTGGCGACGGTACGCAGCCGCTGCCTGCACCTGGCGGTGCAGCCGGTGGCGGCAACACAGGTTTGGGATTGGGTTGCCCAGCAATGGGGGCAGCCACTGCCGGCCCATGCCCAGGCGCTGGGTTTCGAGTTGGGGGTGGCCCCCTTTGCCGTGCTGGCGGCCCTGCAGAGCGATGCCGAGCCATTGGCTGATCTGTTGGTGGCGGCGGCACACGGGGAAGCGGATGATCTTACCCGGCAGGATCTGGCCCTGTCGGACCTGCTGGCCCGCGCCGCGCTCGTGTCGCCGTCGAACACCTCGCCCGGAGCCCGTGTGAGGTGCCCCATGCGCTGCAGTGCCTGCTCGAGCTGGAGCACGTCGACACCCTCGGCCCCCGGCCGCAGGTCGCGGAACGACGGGATCTCCCCGACCAACACGAAGACGGGGCGGCCCACCACCTCGACGGCGAGGTCGCCCTCGTCGAGCTCGTCGT